>NZ_JASVVV010000007.1 GCF_030287405.1 Halalkalicoccus sp. NIPERK01
CGGGGACGGTCAGGTGGTCGCCGTCGAATTCGATGGCCTGACCCTCGTCGGGGACGTCGACTCGCTCGTAGCTCATAGCACTCCCACAGAGTCATCAGCGTTATAAAAATCGTGTGATATCGCCAGCAGATACGAGAATACGGACGATCAATCCACTATTAATTTCAATAGATTAAATTCGGATCGGATCACCATGACAAAGACGCGGAGGCGGCTACCGATCCGAGACCGCCATCGGTGGGAATCGATCGGCGCGTCGTTCAGGGGAGAACGGCGACGAACCGGTCGTCGATGGACTCGTTCTCGAAGTAGTCGTGTGTACAGTCCACGAGGGTGTCGATGATGTTGCTCCTCGCTCGGATCGAGGACGCGGCGATATGGGGGGTGACGACGACGTTCTCGAAGTCGTGGAGGGGCGAATCGGCTGATAGAGGCTCGTCCTCGAAGACGTCGAGGCCAGCCCCCGCAATGGTACCGTTCGCTAGCGCGTCGACGAGAGCCTCTTGATCGACGATCGATCCCCGGGCGGTGTTGACGAGTACCGCCGAGGAGTTCATCCGCGATAGCACGGCCGAATCGATCATCCGGTGCGTTTCCGCCGTGTGTTCGGCCGTGACCACGACGGCGTCCGAGGCGTCTAGCAGGGCCGGTAAGTCGACCAGCTCCGCGCCGGTGACGTCGGTGTCGATGTCGTGGACGTACGGATCGTAGGTCAACACGTCGACGTTGAACCCGGAGAGCAACCCGGCCAACCGACTTCCGACGTTTCCGAATCCGATGATCCCGACGGTCGTCCCCGTCACCGGCCGTGCATTGGGGACTTCGTCCCGCCACAACCCGTTACGGAGCGCGTCCTGACCGACGACGATGTTCCGGTTGACGGCCAGCAATAGCGAGAGGGCGTGCTCGGCGACGGAGAGGGCGTTCATCCCCGGCGTGTAGAGAACGGCCACCCCGTTGGCGGCCGCCGCCTCGAGGTCGATGCTGTCGAGCCCCGTACCGATCTTCGAGACCAGTCGCAACGAATCAGTCGCCTCGAACACGTCGGCCGTAAGCGGCAGTCGCGAGGTCGTAAACAGGACCCGTTTCCCACGCAGTTTCTCGATGACGGCCGGTTCCGTCGGGGCGACACCCACGTCGAGGGCGAAGCGATCGCCGATTCGCTCGAGCAATCGATCGCGGGGTTTGACGTCCTGATCGACGAGCCCGTAGACGGGCTCGGAGGGCCGCTCAGTCATCGTCGCTCATCACCGTGAGGACGGGGACGTCAGCATCCAGCAGGACGGATTGAGTGACGCTACCGAAGAGGGCCTTGCCGACTTTCGAGCGCTTTCGCCCGCCGATAGCGAGGTAGGAGGCGTCCTCGTTGGCAGCGTACTTCAGGACCGCTTCTGCGGGATCACCGACGAGGCCGACGGCGGTATACCCGGTCTCGAGAGTCGCGCTGGCGACGTCATCGGCGATGTCCGTGGCCATCTCCCGGATCGTTTCAACGTCGATCGGCTCTCCCGTCTCATCGAGGCTCGTCCGTTCGAGTTCGCGGAACCGCGACTGGTTCAACACGTGCACGACGTGTAACGGCTCACCCATCGCGTCCGCTAGCGTCCGTCCTTCGCTCACGACGGCGGATCCCGTCGCTTGGCTATCGACCGCGGCAATAACGACCATGCTACCGGTATACAGAAACGAGGGACACTTATAAGTCATCCTCATTCCGGCACTCGGGCCCGGCGGAACTACCGGTTGAAACCGGGCGCTTCGGTAACTTTTTGCAGAGGAGCGAAATAGGATCGGTAATGCGATTGGATCGGTTCCGAGGGACGAGTATCGTGCCGTTTCTCCCTTCTGTGCGGGGTTTTGGACTGGTGCTTGCGCTGGTCGTGCTCGTCGTCGGCGTCCTCTCTCCACCCCCGGCAGGGATGACCCCCGAGATACAGTCGGTGCTAACGGTGTTCTTCTTCGCGCTCGTGCTGTGGCTCACGAAGGCGGTTCCCTACACCCTCTCGAGCGTTCTGAGCGTGGTGTTGTTGTTCACGCTGGGGCTCACGGAGACGTTCGAGGAAGCCGCCATCGGCTACGCGTCCACGCTCTTTTTCTTCCTGTTCGTCCTCTTGCTGTTGGGGAACGCGATCTCCGCGGTAGAGCTCGATGACCGCGTCGCAAAGGGGCTCCTGTCGTCACAGAGCACGCCCCGCCGAACGATTCGATCGCTGGCCAGCAATCTGCTGATCCTGTCGTTTTTCATGCCGTCCGCCATGGCCCGGACGGTGACGTTCATCCCGGTCGTCCGCCGCCTGACGTCGGTCTACGGACTGGATCAGAACAGTAGCTTCACCCGCTCCTCGTTCATCCTCCTCGGTCACGTGAACCCGATCGCGTCGATGGCCCTGATGACGGGCGGTGGCATGGCGATCATCACCTCGGAGATCGTCAACTCCACGGTCAGGACCGTCACCTGGGTCGAGTGGGGGGTTCTGATGATCCCGCCCACGTTGGCCCTCTACGGGTTGGCAGCGACGAGCGCCGGCGTGATCTACGGCGTCGATGATACCGTTACCGTCGAAGAGAGCACCGACGAGGGGGAACTGGGAGCCGACGTCGACGAGGAGCCGTCGCCGCTGACGCGCGACCAGCGCATCGTCGCGGTCGTGATGCTCGGTGCGATCCTCGGGTGGATTGTCGGGTCGTTCGTCGGGCTCCCGACGATCGTTCCGGCGATCGGTGCCGGAGTGGTACTGGCGATGCCCGGGATCGACATCATCACGACCGAGGACATCCGGGACGTGAGTTGGGGCGTTCTCTTCCTCATCGGGGCGATGTTCTCCATCCTCAACGTGATGGAGACGTCCGGAACGCTCGGGTACGTGGTCGACGGCATCACGCAGTACGTGGCGTTCTCGTCGCTGCCGACGTGGCAGGCAGTGACGACCCTCTTGGTGTTGGCCGTCTGCATTCGAGTGTTCTTCTCGACCGCCTCCGCCGCGATCGTGATCGTCCTCCCGATCATCCTCGAATTCGGCGAGATCAGCGGTGCGAACCCGTTGTACCTCGCGCTATCGGTACTGATCCTCATCGGGTCGACGACCTTCCTCCCGTTCAACACGTCCGCAGTCCTCATCTCGTTCGATCGGGGCCCGCTCACCAACCGCGAGGTGCTCGGCTTCGGCTTCGTCACGATGTGCCTCGCGGCAGTCATCATCGCGCTGTCGTGGTTCCTCTACTGGCCTCTCGTCACCTGAGTACCGCCACCGAAACGGTCGCACAGAGCCGAGAAACGGAGGCCGCGGAACCTCGATAGATCTCAGGACAACGCTCGCTCGAGCCGCGGTTTGACGAACGGGCCGACGAGTATCAGGATCGTCACCACCAAGAGGGCGAACGCGATGGGCTGTTGCCCCGGGCTAACGAACACGGAGTAGTCGCCGCCGGAGATCTGCAGCGACCGAAGGAGGTTCTCCTCGGCGATCGGCCCCAGAACGACGCCGAGGACGAACGCGATCACCGAATAGTTGTATTTGACCATCAGATAGCCGATGAGACCGAGGAGGATCACCGTCAGGATGTCCATCCAGTTGTTGTTGAGGGTGAACCCGCCGACCATGGACAGGACGACGACGATCGGGATGATCACGTGGGTATCGATCTGCGTCAGCCGGCCCATTCGCGTGACGAACACGACGCCCGCGAACAGAATGAAGAAGTTCCCGATGAGCAGCGCGATGAGGAACGTGTACGTCAGGTGGAGATCGGTCTCGAACAACTGCGGTCCCGGACGAAGCCCGTGCATCAACAGCCCGCCGAGCAACACGGCGGTCGATCCGCTGCCGGGGATTCCGAAGGCGATCGTCGGGATGAGCGACCCGCCGATCGTGCCGTTGTTGGACGCCTCCGCCGCGATCACGCCCAACGGTTCGCCCTTGCCGAACCGTTCGGGGGTGACCGAACTCCGCATCGCCTCGCCGTACGCGATGAAGTTCGAGACGGTCGCACCGGCGCCCGGGATCGCCCCGATGAGCATCCCGATGTAGCCCGATTTCACGAGGGTCAGCGGGTGCTGGAACGTCTCTCGGACACCCGCGAGCCGATTACCGGTCATCTCGATCGCGGAGTCGGCGATACCGCCCTCCTGACCGGCGAGCTTGATCATCTCGGCGATCGCGAACATCCCGATCAACGCGGCGATGAAGTCGACGCCGTTTCGAAGGCCGATCTGGCCGAAGGTGTATCGGAGTTCCGGCGAGTTCGGTGCGATACCGATCGCAGTTATCATCAGGCCGAAGCCGCCGGAGACGATCGCCTTGACGACGGAGCCACGGGCGACGATGGCGATCATCGCCAACCCGAGGACCGCCATCATGAAGTTCTCCGGAGAGCCGAACAGGAGGACGACCTCGATGAGCAACGGCGAGATGAGGAGGAGGGTCAGGACCGAGAGGAAGCCCGCCACGGACGACGCCGTCGCGGACATCGACAACGCATCGACGGCTCGCCCTTGTTGCGACATCGGATACCCGTCGAACGTCGTCGCGGCGGCGGCACCGGTGCCGGGGACGTTGACGAGGATCGCCGCGATGCTCCCGCCGTACATCGCGCCGCTGTACATGCTCACCAGGAGGATGATCGCGTTGACGGGCGAGAGCGGGAGGGTGAGCGGCAGGATGATGGCCATGCTCAACGAGGAGCCGACGCCGGGGAGCGCGCCGCCGATCATGCCGAGGACGAGCCCGACGACGATCCACAGGAGGGTTTGCCCGGTGAAGACGAGGCCGATCGCTTCGGTCAGCGCCCCGATCGTTCCGGCCTGTGCAACGAGGCCGAGTCCGCTCATGCGAGGATCCCCACGAGCGGGAGACCGGAGACGTTCAACACCCCGGTGGGGAACAGGATCTCACCCCGATCGAGGGGGACGCCGAGCAGTCCCATGAACACGTCGCCGATGGCGACCGCGAGAACGGTGAGCGCGATGGTCATCTTCCACGAGAGCTTGAACCAACGGGCGTACGCGAACACGAAGATCGGTGTCGCGAGGTAGATGCCGATGGCGAATCCGAGCACCCCGTATCCGACGATCGCGATCGCGGTGAACAGCGAGTCGGGAATCGGACGACCGACGACGGACAGGTCGGTCGCTTCCGAGGCGGGAGCGGTCTGCTCCGACGTGGACTGATCGAGGTTCTGTTCTAGCTCCTCATCGGTCTCGAACACCTCCGGTTGTTCGGTGAGAACGGCCGCGACCCGATCCGGGAGGTAGTTTCGAGACAGCAGGAGCGCCGAGCCGACTAAGACGGTCCCAGCCGTGAGCCGGGGGAATCGGGCGGCACTGGCGCTCTGAAAGCCGAAGGTCCCCCAGAGCATGTACGCCGAACTCACGAACATGATCAGGAGAAGGATCGTCTCCAGATGGACGAACCTCTCCGAGAACCGTTTGTACTGGTCTTCAAACGTCATTGTGGAAGTCGGTGGTGTATGTAAACGACATGTATTGGTGGTGATTCATGGTCGTATCACGGCCCTCTAGTAGGGAAGTCGAGCGGCTCAGTTGGCTTCCCTGACTTCGTCGAGATCGACCTGATCGGGGATGTTCTCGAAGGCGTCGCTGACGGCGGTTTCGGCGACATCCGGTCCGCCGTACTCGAGCACGTTGCCCGTATCCTCGGCCCACTGCTGAAGCTCCTCGTCTTCGAGGCTCGCTTCGAGCGCCTCGGTGAGCGTTTGAATGTGATCGTCGGACGTTTCCGGTGGCACGTACATACATCGGCGAAGCTGACCGAGGTAATCGATGTTCGGATACCCCACATCGGTGACCGCCGGCAGGTCGGGGAAGACGCCGGACCCCTCGCTAGAGAGGGAGACGACGGTGTCGACCCTCCCGTCCTCGGCAGCACCCTGCGCGGCCGTATCGGTGCTGATGGCGACGGGCACCTCGCCGGAGACGGTCGCCTGGACTGCGGGACCGGACCCGTCGTACCCGACGTAACGCTGCCAGGCGAGGTCGTACTCCTGGTTGTCCCGCATCAACAGCGCCAGAACGTGATCGACCCCGCCCTTTTGCTTGCCGGAGAACGTCTCTAGCTCCCCGGACTGGTACCGACTCACCAGGTCCTCGAACCCTTCGATCTCGTGTTCGGGGTTGGCGACGATGACGAACGGGGTTCGAGCGTACGCGCCGACGCCTTTGAGCTCCTGCATCTCGAAATCCGGCGGGTTGACCATCGCGGATACCGGGGTGGACGGCGGGTTGAACCCACCGAACGTGTAGCCATCGGGTTCGGCGTGATACAACTCGCCCGTTCCGCGGAGGGAAGCAGAACCCGGGATGTTCTCGATCGCGATGTTGGTGCCGAGTTCCTCGCCCATGACGGGGATCATCTGTCGGGCGAACGTATCGGTTCCGCCCCCCTCTGAAAAGGGAATGATGTACCGCAGGTCGTTGTTGGGATATCCGTCTCCGCCGTCCCCACCACCGCTACTACCCCCTGTTAGGGTCTCGGTACAACCCGCCAATCCCGTCACCAATGCCGACGCGATACCGGCGTTCTTCAAGACCCGTCGTCGATTAGTGCGATGGCCCGTGGTTTCGTCCCTCATGCGTGTGGGACACACTAGTATAACTAAATAAAGGTTTTGATTGCGTCTTGGTATGCTATAAACAGCGTCCTCGCGGCCTCTCCAGCGATATACAGCAGAGAGTCACATTAGAAAAACGTGAAATCGCTCCCCTCCAGAACGACCTCGCCGTCGAGTTCGAGCGTGGGTTCGGCCATCATCGCGTCGAAGTGGACCGGGGCGCGCGTCGTTCCGCCGAGGTTGCTGCTCGTGCCGATACCGAAATGCACGTTGCCGTACCGACCGTGGTCGTTCGAGAACCAGCCGTTGAACTCCGGACACTCGGGGTTCATCCCCACGGCGAGTTGGGCGATGTTGTAGACGGCCGGGTCGTCGTGTTCCTCCCAGACGCGCCGGATCGTCTCGGCTTCCTTCCCGCCCTCGACGGCGGTGACCGCGCCGTCTTCGATCTCCATGCGAACCTCGTCTTCGAGGACGCCGATGTCGAGGTTCGGGATCGCCCCGTCGAAGACCACCGTGCCGTCGGTGCCCCCCTCGACCGGCGCGATGTTCGCCTCGATGTGTACCAGGGCGGTGAACTCGCCGGCCCTGTCGGCGATACCGGGGTGGGCGTTGCCATCGCGGCCCTCGAGATCGACCGTGACGTCGGTCCCCTGCGGCGAGGTGACGCGCGCCTCGCTGGCCTCGGAGAACTTCTGGGCCATCTCCTCGCAGTGCGGACGCATCCCCTCGTAGTCGGCGTACAACCCGCCGCGAACGAGCTGTTCGTCGGTGAACTTGACCATGCTGATCAGTCGGGCACCGTTCTCCTTCGCTTCGGCGGCCGCCGCCGAGTGCGTGATCGACCGGTGGACGGGCGTGATGATGACGTCCGCCTCCAGCATCGCCGCCGCGACGACGTCCTCGGGTTCGTTCCCGTCGTATTCCCGCGGATCCATGAGCGTCATCGTGACGTTCGCGTCGCGTTCCTTCGCGGCAGCGGCGACTCTCTCCGCGACGTCGGCGACCTGCCAGTCGGAGACCACGAGGACGTCTTCACCGGGCTCAATGGCAGCACAGGTCTCGACGACGATACTCGCACCCTTCATCTCCTGAACGGAGTCCATGTCCCGACATCACACAGGCGGCTACTAATACGTTCCTGAAACGGCCCGTCGATCGATCCAACGATCGGCGAGATCCGGGCAGTGAGGCCCCGGAATTCGTCGATCACGGGATCCGACCGTCGTCGACGCGCTTCGTCCGTTTCGGGCGGACGGCCGCTAGATCCGATCGGGATCCCGGACGAAGGCCGTTCCCGCCATCAGGAGGCGGGCCGTTCGGTCGATCGAGACGCTCCGAACCGACGGTCCCGTGGAACGGGCATCGACACCGATCCGGATCGTTCCCTTCGGGTGGCCGATCCGTACCGCATCCCCGGTCCCGCGGGCGACGTCGGCCGGAATCGTTCCCGGGAGCCGCGTCGCCGCCGCGAGACACATCGCCCCGGTCGTCGCGTAAGCGTGATGTGGGCGGCCGGTGGACACCATCCTGGCAGTGATATCGATCTCCGCGGCGTCGACGCGACCCTCGATCGACGTCGCGTACCCCCGAGGCGGGGAGACGAGGGCGACGAACGGCATCGTCGGCCGCTCGATCGAGGCCCGCTCGGGGTCGTCGACGAGCCCGAGTTCGACGCACGCCGCCGCCCGGATCCGTTCGAGACGATCGAGAAGTCCCGCATCCGCCTCGATGGCCGCCGGCAGTTCGGTCCCGTCGAGGCCCAGGGCGCCCGCACGGAGGAAGACCGTCACGTTCGTCGCATCGACGATGGAGACCGTGTACGACTCGCCGTCGACCACGAGTTCGTCGGTCGGCTCCCCGGTCGGAAGTGCCGCGCCGAGCATGCCGCCACAGGGGTCCAGATACCGAGTCGGGATCCGTGCGCCGGAGCCGGGAACGCCGTCGATCCGGCGGGTCCCGTACGGGGTGGGCTCGCCCTCGGCGACCGGTACGTCCTGCTCGAGGAGCGAATCCGTGTTCTCGCTGTAGATGCGAACCGTCGTCGTGGGCTCGGTCGGTTCGACGAGGCCGTCGAGGAGCCCGTAGACGCCGACCGCGCTCGCGAGATTGCCACAGTTCCCGTCCCAGTCGACCGTCGCCTCGTCGATACCGACCTGTGCGTACCGGTAGGCGAGGTCGACGTCCGAACGGTCGCCCTCGTCGACGAGCATCAGTTTGCTCGTGTGGGTGTGCGAGCCGCCCAGACCGTCGACCTGTAACGGGTCCGGCGACCCGAACAGTTCGAGCACGACCTCGTCCCGTTTCGTCGGATCCGCCGGAAACGCCGCCGGGTCCGCGAAGAACCCCTTGCTGGTGCCGCCACGGATGAGACGGCCCTCGATACCCCGTTGTAGCGTCGATTCCGGGTTCGGCATACGTCGGGTCATACGGAGGGCTGTATTAGGTGTTCGTGATCGACACTCACCTCGGTTCGAACCAGCCTGATAGCGACCGATCGCCACGAACACGAATGTCCGGTGTTATGCGTCGCCGAGAACGATCTGTGCCGGTCCGAGCGCGTCGTACGCCCCTTTGTCGAGCGTGATCTCCACCGCCTCTCCGAACGACTCGAGGCCGTCGAGTTCGTGCGTGACGTACTTGACGATCGGGATCGCATCGGAGGCGACGAGTTCGACGGCGAGGTCGCCGGTATCGGTCCCCGGACCGACGTCCGCGACGCCCTTGCGCGGGTTCTCCCACCGAATCGATTTCGATCGAGCGGCGCGAGCGGTCATCTCGATATCGCCATCGATGTGGCCGACGTGAAGGACGGTCCCGCCGCGACGAACCGCACGGAACGCCTGCGCGAGGGGATCGTCGCCGTCGGTGGCGTGTGACTGCTCGCCGCCGACGGCTTCGATGGCGACGTCGGCGCCAAGGCCGTCGGTGGCCGCTCGGATCTCCGTTACTGGGTCGGTCGCAGTGGCGTCGATCGGCCTCACGCCGTGGTCTGCCGCGATCGACAGCGGCCGGTTCCTGACGTCGACGGCGTACACCTCGCCAGCGCCGAAGCGCTTCGCGAGCAACGCACACTGGAACCCCATCACTCCTACGCCGACGACGAGCACGTCGTCGCCGGGGTCGATCCCCGCGTCGACGGTACAGAGGACGGAACTCGCCAACGGCTGGAGCGCGGCGCCCTCCGCGTCGGAAATGTCGTCGGGAAGCCGTCGCAGCGGCCCGGTCGGGAGCCGGACGAACTCCGCGAGCGCTCCCGGCCGATCGAGCCGATGGAGGTCGTGTCCGGACAGTAGTTGGCGTATCCCGCCCGGCAGTACGGACAGGAGCCACAGTGGATCTTTCCGGGTGCGTACACGCGGTCGCCGACGCCGAACGCCTCGACGGCCGGACCGCACTCGACGACCTCGCCGCAGAACTCGTGGCCGAACAACCGGGCGCCCCCCTCGGCGTGGATCGACCGTTCGACGGCGTCGTAGTGAGCGATCTCCCGACCGCGGTAGAGCAGACACTCGGTGACGCTCAACTGGACTCGGGAAACGTCGATCACGACCTCCCCCTCCCGTGGTTCGGGGCGGTCAACGTCCTCGACGCTGAACGATTCGAATCCCTCGACGACGATCGCGTCCATACCACTCAGTCCATGGGCTGGTAGAAATATCCTCGGACACGATATCCAGCGAGGCGTGGCTGCAGGGCGAAACGTCTATGGTGGTCGCCTTTTAGGTACTTCGTGGAGATGGACGCAGTTAACGATCAGCGCCTCGTGGTGGTAGGGTGCGGTATCGCGGGGTTGAGCGCGGCGAACCGGGCGGTCGAACTCGGGATGGACGTCACCGTCCTCGAGAAGTCCCCGAAGGACAAGCGGGGCGGACACACGTGGCACAGCGAGTCGTTCCGCGTCGCCTCCACCGAGGCCGACCTCGAACGGTACGGCTACGAGTTCAACATCGACGACTACTCCCCGGACGACTTCTACGACGACATCATGAAACAGACGAACGGACGGGCCGACGAGGGCCTGGCCCGGACGATCGTCGACGAGATCGGTCCGACCGTCGAGTGGCTCACGGAGCGCGGCGTCGAGTGGGACATGGAGCCGCTCAACTCGGGGTACACGGTCGCGCGGACGTTCTTCGACGGGGAACAGCTGGTGAGCGCGCTCGTCGAGGCGGCAGAAACCGAGGGTGCGACGTTCGAGTACCGCACCGAGGCCCGCGAACTCCTGTTCGATGACGGCGAGGTGGCGGGGGTTCGTGCCCGGACCGACGACGGCGAGGTCGAGTTCGAGGCCGACGCCGTCGTCGTCGCCGCGGGCGGCTACGAGTCGAGCGAGGAGAAACGGACCCGCTACTACGGCCCCGATTACGACGCGATGAAGGTGCGGGGAAGCCGGTACAACACGGGCGAGGGGATCGAGATGGTGCTCGACGCGGGCGGCCGCGCGACCGGGCAGTGGGGCGGCGCCCACATGGCGCTGATCGACAGCGAGGCGCCCGACTACGAGGGCGGGGCGAACCGCGTCGACGGCTACCAGTACGGCGTGCTGCTCAACAACGACGGGGAGCGGTTCTTCGACGAGGGCGAGGACGCCCGCGCACACACCTACGCCAAACTCGGCCGACTCATCTTCGAGGAACCCGGCCACGAGGCGTACATCGTCATCGACGACTCGCTCACCGAACACATGCGGGCGACGGGCCCGGGCGACTGGGTGACCGGCGACACGGTCGAGGGCGTCCTCGAGGAGCTCGGCTGCGAGTCGCCAGCGGCCGGTGCCGATACGATCAAGGCGTTCAACGCGGCGACCGATCCCGGGGAGTTCGATCCCGACTCGCTCGACGGCAATCGGACGGAGGGACTGGACCTCGAGAAGTCGAACTGGGCGCTCCCGCTCGACGAGGCGCCGTATCACGGCTATCGCGTCACCGGCGGCATCACCTTCGGTTTCGGCGGCGCCGCGACCGACGACCGTGCGCGCGCGCTCGATACGATCGGTCGACCCATCCCCGGGCTCTACGTCGCCGGCAACACGACGGGCGGCCTCTTCTTCGATAACTATCCCGGCGGGACGGGCCTCGCGAACGGCGCCGTGTTCGGACGGATCGCCGCCGAGGAGAGCGCGGAGTACCTGGAGGCCAACCGATGATCGGAGACCAGCGGACGCTCGAGTGTGCCCTCGTCCGCGGCGGGACGAGCAAGGGCGTGTTCATCCGCGACGAGGAGGTACCCGAGGACGACCGCGACGAGGCGATCCTCTCGTTGTTCGGCAGCCCCGACGACCGGCAGATCGACGGCCTGGGTGGCGCGACGTCGACCACCTCGAAGCTGATGCTCGTCGGTCCAGCCACTGATACCGACGCGGACGTCTCGTATACGTTCGGGCAGGTGGCCGTCGACGAGCCGGTCGTCGATTACGGCGGCAACTGTGGGAACCTCACCTGCGCCATCGGTTCGTTCGCGATCGACGAGGGGCTCGTCGACGTCGATCCCCAGGCGGACGTCGTGGATCTGCGCCTCTACAACACCAACACCGACGCCCACATCGAACAGCGCGTTCCGCTCACGAACGACGGGCGGGCGGCCACGCGCGGCGATTTCAAGGTCCACGGCGTGCCGGGAACCGGGGCCCGGATCGACACGACGTTCCTCGATCCGGCCGGCGCCGTCACCGACGAGCTGTTCCCGCTGGGCGGGCCGACGATCGAGCGCGAGATCGACGGCGAGCCGCTCGAGATGAGCGTCGTCGACGTGACGACGCCGATCGCGTTCGTGCGCGCGGCCGACATCGGGCTGACGGCGACCGAGGGACGGGAGGAGATCGACGGCGACCCCGAGTTGCTCGAGCGTCTCGAACGGATCCGGGCCACGATCTGTGCCGAACTCGGGCTCGTCGACGACCCCGAGCGGGCCTCGATCGAATCGCCGGGCTACCCGAAGCTCGTCTTCGTGGCGGAGCCGACGGACTACGAGACGCCCGAGGGCGGTTCGGTCGACGCGGACGAGGTGAACCTCGTCGCGCGCTACATGAGCATGCAGAAGCTCCACCCGGTGTACGCCGTCACCGGCGTCTCCTGTACCGCCGCGGCGGCGCTCCTGCCGGGGACGATCCCGAACGAGGTGGCCGACCTCGACGGCGCGACCGTGACGCTCGGCCACCCGAAGGGGACCATGTCCGCGAGCGCGGACGTGGATCGGGAGGCCGGGACGGTCGAGGGCGTCACCGTGTACCGGACCCAACGGCGCCTGATGGAAGGGACCGGGTTCTATACCCCGTAAGCCGGGCCGTCCTTCCCTGCGTGTTCCAACCGATAAACGAAGATATATGGTACGGCAGCGGCATTGTGGGACAATGTCACAGGACATGATCGATGTGGAGATGGCCTCAGCCTCGCGTGGAATCGTCGAACAATGCCTGGATGTACAGCCGGGAGAGGAAGTGCTGGTTCTCACCGACCCGAAGACGTTCGGCGTGGGCAAGAGCATCGCAACGGCGGCGAACGGTGTCGACGCCGAGGTGGTGACGTCGGTCATGCCGACGCTGGAGAGTCACGGCAACGAACCCTTGGAGACCGTCGCGGACGCGATGGCGACCGCCGACGTGGCGTTCACCTGTACGACACACGCGATCACCCATACTCGGGCCCGACTGCGGGCGGCCGAGGAGGGAACTCGAATAGGAGTGCTTCGAGGGGTCACCGAGGAGATGATGATCGACGGCGCGATGACCGTCGATTTCGAGTCGCTCCGCCGCCGAACGGAGGCGATGGCCCGGATCATCACGGACGCCGAGGAGGCCGTCGTCACCAGCGATCGAGGGACGGACGTGGAGTTCAGCATAGAGGGGTGTCAGTCGTTCTCCCTCGACGGCTACTTCCACGAGGAGTACGGCTTCGCGACGCTTCCGCCGGGCGAGGCACCGACACATCCCGCGGAGGGAACGGCCAACGGGACCATCGTCATCGACGTCGCGATGGACAACCTCGGCCGTCTTGAGGAGCCGATCGAGCTGACCCTCGAAGACGGGTTCGTCGTCGACGTCGAGGGAGGGACGCAGGCGGCAGAACTGGAGGAGATATTCGAGGGAGCCGACGAGAACGCCCGCAACCTCGCCGAGTTCGCCATCGGAACGAACCCGAAGGCGAAGCTGATCGGAAACACGGCGGAGGACAAGAAACGCGAGGGGACTATCCACTTCGCGGTCGGGGACAACGAATCGCTCGGCGGAACGACGAAGAGCGATATCCACCTCGATGGCGTGATCAAATCACCGACCGTAAAACTCGATGGCACGACGGTGGTCGACGACGGTACGCTCCGCCGGGAACTGCTAGACTAGTTCGCTCCCCGACAGCGAGCGCTCTTTTTTCGAACAAGTACTACATTCGAGATCGACTCGTGCTGCGAGCCCTGTGATCCCAGTCTCCGGGATGAATCCCGGGTTCGTGATTAATATTCACCGCATAGGAGCGGAATTATCGCTCTCGAAGCGAGAATCCCACTGTGCGGGATCTTATATACTAGCGTCACCAACGGTCGGCTATGGCGAACGAACCGGGGCCCTCACGGCTCAAGACGACCGAAACCTCCCTGGAAGTCGTCGATGCGCTCTACGAACTCGATGGGGGACGAATAGACGAGATCGCGAATCACCTCGACGCCGCACCGAGCACGATCCACCGCCATCTCACGACGCTACGGGCGCACGATTACGTCACGAAGCGGGGCGACGTCTACCACCTCGGCCTTCGGTTTCTCACGATCGGCGGCTACATCCAACACAACGAGCGGGGCTACCAGCTCGCGAAGGACAAAGTCCAGCAGCTCGCGCTGACGACCGGCGAGCGAGTCCAGTTCATCACGGAAGAACACGGTCAGCGAGTCTACATCCACGCATCCGTCGGCGAAGACGCGGTCCAGACGGACGCCCATATCGGTAAACGCGGCCCGCTTCATTGTAGCGCCGCAGGAAAAGCGATCCTGGCAGCACTGCCCCGAACCCGCGTGGAGGAGATCATCGATACACGGGGCCTTTCACGGGTAACGCCGAACACGATCACCGATCGGGAGACGCTCCTCGAGGAACTCCAAGAGATCGCGAATCGCGGGGTCGCGTTCAACAAGCAAGAGTCGGTGATGGGGTTGAATGCGGCCGGAACGGCCGTCAAACGTCCGGATGGGCAGGTCCTCGGTGCGATAAGCATCTCGGGTCCCGCACAGCGGTTCAAAGGCGACAAACTCAGCGAGGAGATCCCGAATCTCCTCCTCGGCGCGACGAACGAGATCGAACTCAACCTCAAATACAGCGGATGATTACATCGATACGCTTGTAATAATCGCCGGGATGGACCGAGGGCCGAATAATCACGTACGAAGGAATTATATTGACGGCTAATGAAGGTCCGGTTAGAGGTATCTTTATTGAAGGCTAGTGACCCGACGCCAGTTGATGGGTTCATCGATCCTTCACGACCGGCGTCTGGAAGGGGGGAGTGCTCGCGTCGAGTATCGTCCCGTATCGAATGTATGGGCTGAGGAGGTTACGATCTGCTTAGGAGTTATCGGACCTCTCGGTGGGAATCTCGAACGAAATCAGGTTCGAGGTCCTCCAGGAGTTCTCCAATCGGTCGGAGGATGGGAACTGCCGTTTACTTTGCTATCGGTGTCGTCACGACCGGACACGGGGCGTTGAGAAGGATCTGCTGAGTAGTGTTGCCGAACACGGCCTTCCCGACGGGAGACTGTTTCGTTCCGCCGATAACGAGGTAGGTCGCGTCCTGAGAAGCGGCATAGGAAACGACTTCGGACGCCGGCTTGCCGATCAGCCCTATCGGGGTGAAGTCGTCGGTGATGGCTGATGCGACACGCGCGGCCTCGTCGCGCACCTGTTGTTGAACACTCCGTCTGTCGACCGCCGCGTCACCCTCTGGACCCTGTTTCAGTTCCGAGAGCTCCCTAACGTGTACGACGTGTAGGTCTTCGTCGAACGCCGTCGCGAGTTCTGCGGCTTCCGAAACGATTCGCTCGGCGTTGTCATCGATATCGATGGCAGCGACGATGGTCATGGGATCTGTTTCACACTCGGTATTCATAAGTACGACGAAAAGACAGTTCCATCGAGTACCGCTAGTCGCGTGATGATCTACACCCCCGTTTACGAGAGGAAGAACAACTTCGAACTACTTCGAACGTGGTCCGAACGATCCGTGAGTCGTGATCACACTGTATACGTACGAAACAGGTGCGTCGAAGAGGGTAGATCGGTAACACGCACGTTCGTTACCACAGAAAGCGGATCACGAGAGGAACCGATCCGAGGCGCGATTGTAAAGCGGGCGGCCAAACAGGACGAGTAGGATCAAGACCCATAGGATCTTCGTGATCGGCCCGGCGAGGAACACCAGCGGATCGTCACCACTGATCAGCATGCTGCGGAGGAACGCGCCTTCGGCGATAGGACCGAGAATCACGCCCAAGAGCAACGGGACCAGCGGATAATCGTTCTTCCGCATCACGAACCCGATGACGCCGAATAGGATCATGAGCCAGATATCGAATATCTGGACCCTGACGGCATACGTCCCCACAACCGTCAACACCAGTATGGACGGGACCAGGAGACTCGCCGGCAGCGTGATGACCCTGACGAGGTATTTCGAGACCCAGAACGCGAACACGAGGAGGATGATGTTCGCGAGGAGGAGGGAGACCATGATAACGTACGCTTCGAGCTCGTAGTCGATCATCAGTTCGGGACCGGGGACGACGCCATGGAGCAACAACGCGGCCAACATGACGGCTGTCGTACCGCTGCCGGGGATTCCCAATGCCAATGTCGGGACCAACGCGCCGGCGGTAACGGCGTTGTTCGAGGCTTCGGATGCGATGACGCCGTCCGGATTACCCTTCCCGAATCGATCGGGCGTTTTGGAGGACGTCTTCGCTATCGCCCAGCTGAGGAAGTTCGCCAACGTCGCTCCGGAGCCGGGCATCGCCCCAACGAGCGTGCCGATAACTACTGCACGGAGCGTTTGAAACGGCCGGGAGAGGACGTATTTACAGCCTTCGATCACCTCGGTGTAGGAGGAGATATCGATATCGGTGTCCTGGCTGATCGCTTCACGCTTGATCAGGAAGAAGAGTTCCGAGATGGCGAACAACCCGACGACGATCGGGATGAACGGGACCTCGTCGTAGAGAGCGAAGAACCCGAAATCGAGCCGTCGTTGCCCCGTCGTAGGATCGACCGGCATCATCGCGATCGTTAACCCCAAGAATCCGGCGATGAGTCCTTTCCGGAGGTTGTCCCCCAGCGTGGCCGCGACGGCAGCGAGACCGAACAGGGCCAGCACGAATATCTCCCGGTTCGTGAACATGAACGCGATGTCTCCGATGGGGTCCAGTAGTACGAGCAACGCGACCGCGGCCAAAAACCCGCCGATGACGCTCGCGAGGAGGGAGATCCCCAGTGCGTTCGCTGCTTGGCCTTTCTGTGACATCGGATACGCGTCCAGAACGGTCGCGGTCGCACCGGAGGTCCCGGGCGTATTGATCAGGATCGCGGGAATCGCACCCCCATAGTTCGCCCCGACGTACAAGCTAGACAGGAACACCAGTGCGATCTCCGCCGTCATCGGAAGGGTAAACGGAAGCGCGATCGCGACGGTGTTGGTGCCGGTAAATCCCGGAATCGACCCGGCGACCATCCCGAGACAGACCCCGATGATGATCAGAAGTACGTTCGCTGGTGTGAGCAGTACTTGCGCCGCCTCGACGATTATTCCTATTTGCATCGTTTTATTGGATGAACAGTAACGCTCCCGTCGGAGGCTGGAGGTTCGCTACGACGACGAAGAGGACGTAGATCAGTGATAAGACCCCGACGGCCGTCGCGATGATCACCCGCCAGTCACGATACCCACCGAGGGGCATGATGACGATCATTGCGAGAAAGCTGGCGGAGAAAAACCCGAGAAGCGGTACCAGATAGAGATACACGAGGGAAACGACGAGCAGTCCGATGGACTGTTTCCACTCTTCGAACAGCTCGAGCACCTCCACTTTCGCCGATCGATCGTGGTTCCTGTAGATCCGATAGACGTCGATCAGTTCCTCGATGTACACCGTCACCAGAAGGGCCAACAACGCGACGATAACGAACAGGGGGTAATAGAGGTTCGAGAGGGCGATTCGACCGAAGACGCTGTTCAGATAGAGGAGCGCGAAAGCGGTACTGAATACGGGTATCAACAGCTTCAGTATCGCGGCCAACTCCCACGCCATCGGCTCTCGATCATCTTCGTCGTCGGTAGCGGCCGCCTCGACGTCTCTGTCGATGTACTCTACGCTACTCTTTACCATAGTCACCCCTGGACGGAAAACCGTGAAACGGTGACGAAGATGTATCGGGATGTGTGATACATTCGATCCAGTACCCCAACAGGGAATCGGTTCTCTCGTTCATTCTAAAACATGACCTATGGTTGAGTTAGGAGGATCCGGAACCATCACGTCGGTTCGTCCGATCGATCGGATCGATTCGGCTGTAGTCGAAGCTCACTCTTCGACCTGTTGGAGCATCACGTCCACGTAGTCTTCCATGTCGGTGAGGTTTTGTTCGATGTGATTCCAGGTCTCATCGGGAGACATATACGAGATCTTGTCCTCCTCACCGAGCTCTTCGAGGTCCGATCGATACCCGTCGCTCGATACGGCGCTTTCGTACGCGTCGACGATGTACTCGAACCGATCGGGGTTCTCATCGGGCAGCCCTGCGGGTGCGAAGTCGAACTGTCGCCCTTCGGTCGGTCCATACGGGATATCGGTTCCAAGCGCTTCGTTCAGTGGAGGAGCGTCGTTGGTGAGATCCGGCCACTGGTTTTCTTCCGCATAGATGGTGAGCGCTTGCGTCTGGTCCGCGATGTCCGCGCTGTTGTACACGCTTCGGTTCGCGATGTCGATCTCACCCTGAAGCAGTGCCGTCTGTGTCGCACCCCCGCCATCGAACGGGACCATCGTGAATTCGGCGTCCGTTTCCTCCATCAGGAGGACCATCGCCAGCATGTTCCGGTTGGTCGGGCCGGAAACCCCACACGTGAGTTCGCCGGGGTTGGCCGTCGCGTATTCGACGAGCTCTTCGATCGTTCCGAACCGGTCCTCGTCGTTTCTGGCTCTGATGATCGCGTGCTCGGTCATCAGGCTTCCGATGGGGTAGATGTCGTCCTGCTGGTATTCGGTGTCCTCCTCGTCGATGAGAAGGGTGAACTCGAACGCCGGGGACCGTGTCGCACCGATCGTATAGCCATCCGGCGGGGCGTTCGCGACGTAGTTGGTCCCGATCCGTGTTCCAGCACCAGCCCGGTATTCGATCTGCGTGTTGACACCCAACTCCTCGTCGAAGTATGGCTGTAGCTGTCGGAGGTTCGTATCCGTTCCCCCTCCCTCGGAATAGGTGTTGACGTGGGTGATCGACTGGCTGGGGAAGTCGCCAGCCCCGTTACCGCCTCCGCCGGAACCGCCGCCACCCATACATCCCGCGAGGGTCACGCCGACTCCGCTCCCGACCGCTGTCAGGAACGTACGTCTATTGGCTTGGTACAGCTTCTCTCCCATGCTAACTACGACTCTGCATTAATTCATAATAAATCTTGGGGTAGTACCATACCCGATCCGTTGGTATTAATTTTCAATTTTTATAGTAGGAATTAAATCGTGTAATCCAGCGACAACACCTCGTTGGGGTTACGATAGACGACGTCGAGGAGTTCCTCCTCGTCGATCCCCAGGCGATACAGTTCCTGTATCGTTCGCGGGATACAGAAAAGATCGCAGTCACGATAGCCCATGGTGTCGCTATCGACGATGATTCGATCGGAACCATACGTCTCGATCGCCGCTGCGATGTCCCGGGTCGTGACGCCCTTGAGCGGAGAACTGACGCTGAACCCGAGGTAGCAGTCGGTGCTCTCCATGACGTATTCCACGATGGAAGGCGCTCCGTGATCGACGATCACCCGTTCATCGGACAGTTTGGACTCGTCGAGGAGTTCGACATCCATCTCCGTCGCCTCTAGCTTGGGCGTGTCGTATTCGAACGCAGGATCCGGTTCGGACAGCCCCAGGCCGCCCCACCCGCGCTCGGACGACGCGCCCGCTGTGCTCTTTTTCGTCGGCGTATGCAGGATCAACGGAACACCCGTATCGTGGGCGATGTTCATCTGTTCTCGAACGATCGGTTTCTGCTCCTCGACGGGCCATCGTGATGCGTACTGGACCGGCTCGATTCCCGTTTCGCCGATCGCGACGACTTCGTCCAGGTCGCAGTACGCCGGCAGCGCCTCCAACAGCGCGTCACAATCGGTGACGCGAGCAACGGTGTGGATACCGATCGCGACGTACGTATCGAAGAGGTGTTTCCGGTTCAGGAAGTCCACCCATTTGATCGCCAGGTCCCACAGAAAGCGCACGTCATCCGGGTCGACCGGACGGTACGGGCTCCAGTGGTAGTTCGCGGCGATCATCACCACCGCCTGTGCCCCGCTCAAGGCGAACTTCTCCTGGTCGTTCCACGAGAGCGTCTGCGTGTGTTGGTGGCTGTCGATCCACGGGATGCGAGTGATCCTCGAGGACTGTGCTGTCGGTCGGTCGCCGAGCTCGTCCGGCGAGATGCCGAGCGGGCGCGACGAGGGATGTGTATTCGAATCGGTCATCGGTGTGGGTCTTTCGTCGGTTGGACTGGTATCGATACCTGCGTTCGCGTATTCAGAACACGCTTCGGGCCCACCCTCCATCGACACTCAGAACGCTCCCCGTGGTGTAGCTGGCTCGCGGCGAGGCGAGAAACGCGACCGCGTCCGCGAATTCGTCGGGGTCACCGGGCCGATCCAGAAGGACCTCGTCCTCCCTCGACCGGGTCGCCTCTTCGACCGAAATACCTCGGTGTTCCGCTCGGCGTTCGATCTTGTATTCGATTCGATCCGTCATCACGAACCGAGGGGTGATGCAGTTCGCACGGACCTCCGGAGCGTACTCGTGGGCGATCGACTTGGTCAAACCGTACAGGCCGAGTCGGAAGACGTTCGAGAGGACGTGGTTCTCGCCCGGCTCACGGGCGGACGCACTCGTCACCGTGATCAACGACCCGCCCCCGTTCGTCCGGAGATGGGGGAGCCCGGCACGGGCGAGGCGAACGTTCGCCTTGATGACGGTGGTGTACGCGGTGTCCCACTGCTCGTCGGTTGCCGCCTCGAACGTTACCGCTGGAGGTCCGCCGTGATTGTTCACAAGGACGTCCAGTCCGCCGAACTCCTCGACGGTCGTCTCGATCGCCGCGTCGATCGAGGCGGCGTCGCTCAGATCACAGACCGTCGTCCGGACCTGGGCCTCCTCGATGCCCGGCTCCGATACGAGGGCATCGCGTGCACGCGCCAGGTTCTCCTCGCTCCGTGAGGACACGACGACGTTCGCGCCCTCCTTCGCCAGTCGCATCGCGCTCGCCCGACCGAGCCCCTTGCTCGACGCCGCAACGAACGCCGTCTTATCCGCCAATCGAAGGTCCATGGGACGTGTACTCGATCGACTCATTTAGTCCTATCCGAACCGGTCCCGTTCTCGAGGACGATCCCCTCGGGGTGGTCCTCGTAATAGGCAAGCAACCCGCCAGCCGCACAGATCTCCCGTAATGCGGACGGTAACGGCTGACAGTCGATCGTCTCGCCGCTGGTGCGGTTTTCGATCCGCCGTCGTTCAGGTTGAACGTCGAGGACGTCCCCGTCGGCGACGGCGTCGGTAACGGCGGGACACCTGATCGGATGCAGGCCGACCGCGATACAGTTCCGATAGAAGATGCGAGCAAAGGATTCAGCGATGACCGCACCGACACCGGCGTGATGGAGGGCGGCAGGTGCGGTCTCTCGACTGCTTCCGGCACCGAAGTTGCTGCCGGCGACGACGAAGTCACCCCGATCGATCGAGGCGGCGAGATCCGGTCGAATCGGCTCGAAGAGGTGGTCGGTGATCTCGTCCATCGGTCGACCGACGTACTGGGCCGGCGTGATGTAGCCGGTGTTGACGTCGTCACCCAAGACGAACGCGCGGCCGCGCATCTCACACCTCCCGTGGGTCGGCGATGTGTCCGCTGATCGCCGTTGCAGCGGCGGTCTCGGGGCTACCGAGGTAGATCTCGGATTCGTCGCTTCCCATTCGACCCCGGTAGTTCCGGTTCTGGGCGGCAAAGCAGGTCTCGCCCTCGCCGATGATGCCCATCCCCAACCCGAGACAGGGCCCACAAGTCGCGTTCGTGACCGTCGCACCTGCCTGCGTGAGGGTCTCGATCAGGCCGTCACGGGTGGCTCGCTGGTAGATCGCTCGCGTCGCCGGCGTGACGATCATCCGGGTATCCGGTGCGACTTCGTTTCCCGAGAGGAGGGCCGCCACGGCGGCGAGGTCGTCGTACGATCCGTTCGTGCAGGTCCCCACGAACACCTGATCGACGTCGACACCTTCGACCGCGGAGACGGGGACGACGTTGTCGACGTCGTGTGGTCTCGCGACTTGCGGCTCGAGCCCGGTGACGTCGTGTTCGATCACCGTCTCGTAGTCCACGTCGGGATCCGCCTCGACGGCGGCGAACGGCTCGTCGGTGCGACACCTGACGTACTCCTCGACCCGTTCGTCGACGGGTGTGAATCCGAACTTCGCGCCGAGTTCGATCGACATGTTCGTCAGCGTCATCCGGTCGTCGATCGAGAGGTCTTCGACGACCGGCCCGGTGAACTCGATCGCCCGATACCGGGCCACGTCGAGGCCGTAGTTGGCGGCCAAGGAGAGGACGACGTCTTTCGAGGAGACGTGCGGGGGGAGGTCGCCGGTGAGGTGAATCCGTATCGTCTCCGGTACCCGAAACCAGACCTCCCCGGTCAACAACGCGTACACCATGTCCGTATCGCCGACGCCAGTGCCGGCAGCCCCGAAAACGCCGTGCGAGACCGTGTGCGAATCCGTTCCGATGACGACCTCGCCGGGACGGACGTGTCCGCGTTCGGGGAGGACGAGGTGGCTGATCCCGGTGCCGACGTCGTAGAAATGCTCGACGCCGTACGATTCGAGCAGCCGTCGAACCCGGGCTTTCGTATCGGCGTCATCGACGCCGTGGGATGGCGCCACGTGGTCGAAGACCACGACGACCTTCGAGGGGTCCCAGAGCTCAGAAATCCCCCTCTCGTCGAGGCGGTTGAAGACGGCCGGCGCGTGGACGTCCTGTACCATCGCGACGTCGACGCCACAAACGACGTACTCACCAGCAGAAACGCCGGATGATCCCGATCGGTTCGCGAGGACCTTCTCTGCAACGGTCTGACCCATGGCCGTGGGATTCGGCCCGACCGACATAACCGTTCGCCCGGTGTGGACCACCGGGAAGCAAAGAGTCAAATGGCCGATGACCACACTAGAGACGAGAAACGTGTCGCGAGCACGATCATCGGTTGTCACGGCGGGACGACGAGCGGTCGAATACCGACTGATCATCCTCGTCTCGCTCATCTGGTTCATGGTGCAGTTCGTCCGGTACGTGTTCCCGCCACTGTTCGAGACGCTCCAAGCGACGTACGGCGTGTCCAACACGCAGACGGGACTGCTGTTTACGCTGTTGATGCTAGGGTACTCGACGGCTCAGTTACCGGCAGGGGTGCTCGGCGATCGGTTCGGCGAACCCCGCGTCATCCTCGGCGGGGTGGGACTGTTCGCTACGGCAGCGATCGGGGCGTTTCTCGCGCCGACGTTCGCGCTCTTGACCGCGGCAGCGGTCGTGATCGGCGTGGGTACGGGGGTACACAAGACCGTCGCGATCCCCTATCTCTCGAAGGAGTACCCCCAGCGGACGGGGTTGGCGCTCGGCGTACTGGACACGATCGGGCAGTTCGGCGGTATCGTCGCACCGGTCGTCGTCGTCGGGCTGTTGGCGAGTCCGCTTCACTGGAACGTCGTGTTCACCCTGATCACGGTCGTAAGCCTCGGGCTCGGGGCGATCTTTTTCATCAGCACCACCTCGTCGACGACGGTACAGTCCGAACGGAGCCGTGCGGAGACCGACGGAAGCGATGACCCCGGCGTTCGGGCGTACCTCTCGATCTTCTCCGATCGGAGGCTCGTCCTGTTCCTGGTCGTGACGACGCTTTTCACGTTCGTCTGGAACGGGATCGCGTCGTTCTTTCCGCTGTTCCTGGCGACACAGAAGGGGATGTCCTCCGACATGGCCGGGCTGGCGTACTCGCTCCTGTTCGCGGCGAGTCTCAGCCAGTTGGTGACCGGCGATATCAGCGATCGGCTCGGCCGGCTTCGGGTCGCGCTCCTGTTGTTCGTCCTCATGATCGTCGGCCTCGCGCTGATCATCGCGGTACAGGCGTTAGTCCCGCTCCTCGTTCTCACGGTCGTGATGGGCATCGGACTCCACGGGTTCAGACCGGTTCGGGACTCCTACCTGATGGACATCATCCCCTCGTCCATCGGAGGTGGCACCCTCGGTATCGTCCGAACCGTTATGACGGTGATCGGCGCGCTCTCCCCCGCGCTCGTTGGCTATCTGTCGGATACCGTCGGATTTACCGCTGCGTTCGTCGTCCTCATCGTCGGTCTGCTCTTCGGGATCGCCGTCATCAGCGTGCTCGAGACGTGAGCGGGCACGACCGGTTCCGCCAAAACCCGTCTCACTCGCCGCTGTGGCGCCGTTTACGAGGACGTGGAAACGGTGTACTCCGCGAGGACGTCCTCGTCGATTTCGATGCCGAGGCCGGGCCCCTCGGGCGGCGTGATCTCGCCGCCGTCCTCGACTCGGATATCGTCCTGGTTGGCGATGTGAGGCCCGCCAACGTACTCGCCGGGGTCGTCGATGTCGTCCACGAGGACGGCGAATTCGATCCGCTCACACGCCCGGCTGGCGGCTGCGACGTGCAGGCTCGCCGCGTAGTTGACCGCCGGACCGAGGGCGTGGGGGATCAGCTGTTTGCCGAACGCCTCGACGAGGTCGGCGACGCGGGTCGCGCCGGTGACGCCGCCCGCGTAATCCAGCGACGGTTGATAGATCTCGAGCGCGTTGGCCTTCAGATGATCGACCGCGGGGTAGTGCGGCGTGTGCGTCTGATACCCGGAGATCGGCACCGTGACCTTCCGGTTGAGGTCGGCTTGGCCGCTGATGTCGGTGTGAGCGATCGGTTCCTCGAACCACTCGAGTTCGTACTCGCTCGCGGTCTTGGCGACACGCAGCGCGTCGGGAAAATCGTAGGACGTGTTGGCGTCGATCGCCAATCCGAACTCGTCGGGCGTGTTGGTCTGTATCTCGCGGATCCGTTCTCGGTCCTCCTCGACGCCGAACCCGGCGCCGACCTTCATCGCGACGAAGCCCTTATCAGCCAGCCAGTGGGCGTCCTCGATCAGCTCGTCAATCTCCTTTTCGGCCGGGAACGTCGCATAGGCGTGGATATCGCCACACTCGCCGCCGAGCAGCTCGTAAAGCGGCTGGCCGGCGTTCTTCCCCTTGATGTCCCACATCGCCTCGTCGAGCGCGCTGAGCGCACCGTAGGCGCCAGCACGCTTCACGTGGAGGTACAGCTCGTGCCAGTGTTTCTTGACGTTACGGGGGTCCTTGCCGACGAGATGGCGGGCCATCGATCGGATGCTCCGTTCGAGGAACAGGTTGTCCTCGACGGAGCGGTAGAACGACTCCCCGAGGCCGGTGATCCCCTCGTCGGTGTGGATCCGCACGAGGACGGAACTGATGTCGAGTGACCGATCGCCGACCTGCGCCGGCAACGAGGCCGCATCGACCGGGCTCTCGAGTACGGCGGTCTCTATTTCGGTGATTTCCATTGCGGATGCTCATTCTCAGTTCCACTACTTAAGAATTGAGATGAAAACACACGGTAGTGTTACTCACACCCGCTTCCCAACCGGAGTCGGAAAACCGGTCGAGACTCAGTCGAACTGGACGACGTCGCGCTCGACGAGATGGGTCGACTCGGCGATCCGGTCGGACGCGTGTGCCCGAAGGAGCTCTCGGTGATGAGGGCGTCAGACGCGGTATTCTTCGACCTTGTCCTCGTCCAGTTCGATCCCGAGGCCCGGGCCTTCGGGCGGCGAGATCGTGCCCCCGTCCTGAACGTAGACCGCCTCCTGGTTCTTCACGTAGGGACTGGCGATGAACTCCCCGGGGTCGTCGATCTCGTCGTCGAACACCGCGAACTCGATGAGCGAACACGCCGGGCTGGCGGCGACGACGTGCAGGCTCGCGGCGTAGTTGATGAGCGGTCCGAACGTGTGAGGGACCAACTGTTTGTCGAACGCCTCGACGAACGTCGCGACGCGGTTCGCGGACGTGATCCCGCCGACGAGATCGAGGGTCGGCTGATAGATCTCCAAGGCGTCGGCCCGGAGGTGTTCGATGGCCGGATAATGGGGGGTCTGCGTCTGGTAGGCGGCGATCGGGACCGAGACGCGCTCGTTCAGTTCGGCCATACCCTGAACGTCGAGGTGAGAGATCGGTTCCTCGAACCACGCGAGATCGTGTTCGCTCGCGGTCTCGGCGACCGCGAGCGCTTCGGCGGTGTTGTAGGACGTGTTGACGTCGATCGCGAGGTCCATCCCCTCGGGCAAGTCCTCGCTGATCGTTTCGATACGCTCCTGGTCGTGCTTGACGCCGACGCTCGCACCGACGATCTTGATCGCCTCGAACCCTTTCTCCGAGAGCCAGACGGCGTCCTCGACCAGCCGTTCGCTCTCCTTGAAATGTGGAAAGGTCGCGTACGCCTTGATCTCGTTGACCTGACCGCCGAGCAGTTCGTAAACGGGCTGGCCAGCGTTCTTCCCCTTGATATCCCAGAGCGCCTCGTCGACCGCGCTGAGCGCGCGATACGCACCCGATCGCTTCACCTCGACGTACATCTCGTGCCACAGCCGCGTGACCTCGCGCGGGTCCCGCCCGACGAGCTTCTTCGAGAGGGCGTTGATGCCGTGCTCGAGGAACTTCGCCTCCTCGCCGGTGGGGTCGAAGACGAACGATTCACCGAGACCCGTGATCCCCTCGTCGGTATGGACCTTCACGACGACGGGGGTGACGGTGATGTTCTGCTCGGACGTGCCGCCTCGTCGTGTGATCGTATCGAGCGCACGCTCTAGCCGGATCGGCTCGACGTTCGTGATTTCCATGACCCACGCTCTCATCCGACACGTAAATAACTTCACGTGTCACACGCCCCCTGCCGATTCGGAACGAGCCAGACCTCAGGAAAGGACGATCTGTGCCGGCCCCAGCGCGCCGTACTGCTCCTTGTGGAGCGTCATCTCGACCGCGCGCTCGAACGAGTCGAGGCCCGAAAGTTCGTGGGTGATGTAGTCGTCGATGGAGATCCGGCCCTGTTCGACCAACCGTGCAGCGAGCGTCCCGGTCGTCCGACCGGGCCCGAGGGTCAACAGTCCCGAGACGGGGTTGATCCAGTCGACGCTTTTCGACCGAAGGGTGCGCGGTGTGACCGTGAGATCGCCGATGATGTAGCCCACCTGCAGGACGGTACCGCCCCGCGTGACCATGTCGACCGCCTGGGCGAGCGGGTCGGACCCGTCCGTCCCGTGGTCTTGATCGCCGCCGACGGCCTCGATCACGACGTCAGCGCCGATTCCACCGGTTCGTTCACGGACTGCCGTGACCGCATCAGTCGAAGTGGCATCGATCGGCGACAGTCCGTGGCGAGCAGCGATATCGAGTTTCCGTGGATCGATATCGACGACGATGACGTCGCTTGCGCCCTGGAGCAGGGCGAGTTGCGCGGACTGAAACCCCATGACCCCCGTCCCGACGACGGCGACGATATCACCTTGTTCGATACCGGCGTCTCTGAGACACAGCACGGAACTGGCGAGCGGCTGCATCGCGGCGGCCTCCGCATCGCTGACCCCCTCGGGTACCCGACAGAGCGGCTCGGCGGGAAGCGAGACGTACTCCGCGAGGGCACCGGGGATGTCGTACCCGATGTAGGTCTTGTCCGTACAGTGGAGTGCCCGGCCCGACGTACAGTAGTTGCACTCACCACACGGGATCTTGCCGGGGGCATAGACCCGATCGCCGGGCTCGAAGGAAGCTACCTCGTCGCCGACCTCGACGACCTCTCCGCAGAACTCGTGACCGAACAGCCGAGCGCTCCCGCCGTCGAGCCGATCGCGGACCGTCTCGTAATGGGCGATCTCCTCCCCGTGATAGAGGTTACATTCCGTGACGCTGAGTTGAACGCGCTTGACCTCGACGAGCACGTCGGTCGCCCCGATCGATGGCATCGGAACGTCTTCGACACGAGCCTCGCCGAACGCCTCACACACGACGGCATCCATGTGACCAGCCATCTATCCCCCCGTACAAAGAGGTTGGCCTCGGATCGAGGGAGTCGCTCGGGGTGTTTGAGACCCCACGAGACGGTGATGATCGGCTCGAACCACGCGCCTGGCGGGCCTAGCGATCAGTCGACGCGAAACCGTTCCAGGACGCCGTGATCGATCTCGATGCCCAGTCCCGGACCGCCGGGAACCGCTACCGACGCCCCCTCGTTGACGATCGGGTCGACCGCGAGCTCGTCACGGATGGGGTTCGGCGTGCGGTCGAACTCGAGCATCGGGTTTCCGGGGATCGTAGCGAGGACCTGTAGGCTCGCGGCTAAGGCGACGACGCTCCCGAAGACGTGGGGTAAACACTGCACGTTCCTGGCATCCGCAAGCGACGCGATCCGCCGCATCGACGTGATGCCGCCCGCACTCGTCACGTCCGGCTGGGCGTAGCTGACCGCCTGCCGATCGAACACCCGGTCGAACTCCTCGACGAACGCCCAACACTCCCCTCCGGCGATCGGGACGTCGAGTTCGCGGTTCAACCTCGCGTACTCCTCGACGTGCTGTGGTCCGATCGGTTCCTCGAAGAAGTAGATGTCGAGGTCGTTCAGCCGTCTCCCGACCCGCCGCGCGTCGGCCGTGTCGTATCCGTGATTCGCGTCGGCCATCAGCCGGATATCGTCCCCGACGGCGTCCCGTATCGCGCGCAGTATCTCGACGTCGGTATCGATGGACCACGGAAAGTGACGACCGACCCCGATCTTCACCTTCAGGGCGTCGAACCCGGCATCGACGTTGCCCTCCGCCTCCTCGACGACGGCTCGTTTGAACGCATCGGTGCCATCGACGTCGGGAAAGAAATGGCCTGTGGCGTACGCCTGGACCGCCTCACGCCGCCGACCGCCGAGTAGACGCGAGACCGACTCGCCGGCGATCTTCCCGTAACAGTCCCAAAGCGCCATATCGACGCCGCTCACGACGCTGGCCGGCACGTAGGAGTGATACGACGAGCGGAGTTTGAACGTCAACTCGTCGTGGATGCGTTCGACGTCGCGTGGGTCCTTCCCGATCAACCAGGGGGTGACGTACTCCTCAACGACCTCCCGGTTGCCCGCGACGGGCCCCCAACACTCGCCCCACCCGACGGTGCCATCGTCGGTTTCGATCCGGACCAGACAGTACTCCCGGCTATCGATCCACTTCTGTGCGTTTGCGAACCGTTCGTCGAGGTCTCTGTACAGCGCGACGGCCTCTACGTCTCGGATCTGCATGGACCGTCGTTTGTCGGCCAGCTAATCAATATTCCGGTGTCGAGGACGGGCGCGGTACCGCGTCACTGCCTCGCCTGCCAGAACGAGAGGAGAGTCAGCGCTCCTATGGATCGAGCTGTGCGGTGAGCTCGCCGACCGGGAGGTCGTCCTTCAGTCGCTGAATCGTCGCTTCGAGCTCTTCGGCCGCCGATCGATCGAGCCGTGTCTCGGCGCACTCGAAGAACTTGTCACGAAGACGCTCCTCGCTCAACGGGTTGTTCGGGCTGCCGGGTGCGTATTGCTCTCGGGCGGTGAGTTCGTCGCCAGCGGTCGTCTGAACGCGTACGGTCGCCCCGTAGCCGGCGAAGTCGTCACCGAACAGGTCGTCCTCGAACGCGCGCTCGACCTTGTCGATCGTCGCCCGGGTCTGAGGATCGGTAACGTACTCGTCGGTGAACTCGTGAATACCGGCCTCGCCCTCCCGGAGGATGGCCGCGAGACAGAACTCGATCGAGAACTTCGCCTGGAGGGCGTTCTCCGGCTGTGCGTGTATGAGCATCTCGGAAGCGGCATCCTCGAGGGAAACGGTGATCCGATCGACCGTTTCCGGCGTCAGATCGTGTTCCAGCACCAGGTTACGCATGGCATCCATCGCCGCGTGGGTGATGACGCCGGACGGATACGGCTTGTACCCGATGTCCGTGACGTTCCACGATTCGCCCAGCCCCTCCGTGATCTCCGCCGGATCGTAGCCGTCGTGCATCGTCATCACCTCCCCGTAGCCGAGGTCGCCTTCGAAGACGGCTTCGTCGGCGGTAAATCCCTCGTCGGCGAGCAGTGTCGATCTCACGCCCATCTCGGCGGCATGCCCCGCGTGTAACGGTTTCGTCATCGATCCGAAGTTCTTCTTCAACGACGACGAGAGGGAAGCGGCGATTCCGAACGCGTGCACGAGCGCGGTCCGGTCGAGATCCAGAACCGAGCCGGCAGCAGCGACCGCTCCGAACGTACCGATCGTGCCCGTCGCATGCCACCCGTTCCGGTAGTGTTCGGGGTAGGTACTGTGGCCGACTCTGAACGCCACCTCACAACCGACGACGTAGCCGGTCAGGAGGTCCCGAGTCGTCGTATCGATGGACTCCGCAGCGGCGAGCGAAGCGGCGAAGACCGGTGAAGTCGGATGGATGACGATCGATTCGAACGTGTCGTCGTAATCGATCGCGTGCCCGAACGCGCCGTTGGCCAGAGCAGCACCGGGAACGCTCGCCGTCCCTCGGCAGAAGACGGTGCTCTGGTCGCCGGAGGCGCTACGATCGACGTAGGCGGAGATTCGGTCCCCGACGTCGTGATGCGACCCGTAGAGTGCGACCCCGATGTAGTCCCGAATCGCCGTTTGGGAGTGATCGATGGCGTCGGTCGTGATGTCCGAAAACGTAGTCTCAGCCGTGAAGTCGGCTAGCAGCGCTGTCTCAGCCATGATTCCACGTATGAGATCGCAAGTATATAAATCAAGTTGGTGAACAGGATCGGTTACTGTGGGGAGTTGAGCAGGTTCAGTTCGAGTTCGTTGGCGAACCCGAGGATGAGATCCGGGAGTTCCTCCCCGTAGAGGTCCCCCTTCAGCCGATGGGCCGGAGCCGAGACACTGAACGCGCCGAGAACGGAATCGTGGGGCGTCATGACTGGAACTCCGACGGCTCGGAGCCCCTTGATCGATTCACCGTCGTTGAACGCCACGCCGACGGATCGGATCCGTTCGAGCTCGTCGTACAGTTCCTCGCGGTCGGTGATCGTCTCGGCCGTTTCCGCGGGCAGTCCCCAGCGGTCGATGATCTCCTCCACGCGGTCATCGGGGAGGTATGCGAGGATCGCTTTGCCTGCAGCACTGGAGTGGAGATACCGACGCTTGCCGGTATAGCGGTCTATCTGAACCGAGTGTTGGCTGATCTCGGTGTGGAGGTAGATGCCACGCCCGCCGTTTTCGACGACGAACTGCGCGCGTTCGTCCACCTCCTCGACCAATCGCGAGACCATTTCGATCGCCAACCGGTATCCCCTCCGACTGTTCCGGATATGGCCGCCGATCGTGAGAAAGCGCATACCGACCCGGTACTCGTCACCTTCTTTCCGTGCGTAGCCCAGCTGCTCGAGGGTTACGAGGTGTTTGTGGATGGTACTCGGTGCGAGATCGAGATGCGTGGCGAGTTCGTGAACACGGGCCCCGTTCAGTTCCTGAAGGGCGTGAACGATTTCGTAGGACCGTTCGACGGAAGCCACCGTCGTTCTGGATGTGCCGGCCATGCCAGGTGAAAACACACACAGGCATATATAATTCACTATTCGTGAATCGAAGTCTGCGTGAACGAACCACGATTCTGCTCAGGATTCGGGACTGTTATCGGACATACGTATCTGAGACGGCGTGGGTTCAACGGATCTTCGCGAAACAACCGGACACCGTGGGTCTGTTCGCCGGTAGAGCACCCCCCCGATGCGAATTTTCGGCTCATTCGACGGGACATCGGTATTCGAACCGGTCGGGTAAACAGGCCTCTCGTCTATGGGAACCATGCGTCAGTACTCCCATTCGAGAACCGTGTACGCGCGGTTCTCCGATCTGATACACGGAAGTTATTACATGCGTACGGATGTAAACTCATCCGGGCCAAAGAGCGAAAGATCTATACGTACCCGGCGGTTATTCTGGCCTGTTAGATTCTTCTTTCTCGTATTGTTGATATTACAAACCAGCGAGGCGAGTTGGGGACCACGGACTTGGGGAAGACCGGCTAGTGCATTTCGCAGGAGTGAATCAGTCGACGCCGCGCGTCTCCCGACTGCTATCCTGCCTAGTGGGTTCGAGAGAACGGGAACCACCTCGGATGGAGGAAAACGGCTCGATCCATCGTAGTACATGAGGAGCGTTAACTCGGTGCAGTACCAACTACGAGTATGTCACGTTACGAAGCTTCCTTCGAGATCGACTCGAAAACCGACTCGTACGCCGCTCAGCGCATCCTAGAGAAAGTATACGACACGATTCGAGAAGAATCGCGGAGCGTTCGTGAAGGCACAGACGACGCGACTGTGCTTCTTCAAGAGTTCAAAACGCTTCGAGACGCAGCGAAGCACTCAACGGCGGGCGAACTGACGATCACCTACGAGCAATACGACCGCGAATTCGACGACTAAGGGCACGACGATACGTTCCGTTGTGAGACCTCCCTGTGGATTCGATAGGGTACTCAAAACAGCAGGCCCGGTCACTCTCCGGTCGACGTCGAGACGATCGAACGGGCCTCACACTCCGGGCACTGATCGTGATGGATGTGAAAGCGTGCGTCACACGCCTGACACCGGTAGTTCGTGTCCTCTTGGGCAGTCTCCGTTGCCGTCCGCTTGACCCGTTCGACCTGCCTGCCGATCCGTTTGAACAATCCCATTTGTCTCTTAGAAGGAGGCCCACGAGGGCAATAAGCGTTGGCTGGATCGTCGGCTGAAAGTTCGTGTCTGAGCGATCGAATTGTACAGATCAACCACCCGTAACGCTTGGGGACGAACGGTTACCGGAAGAGATCGAATCGAACACTTGGGTCGGCCACACTACAGCATGGAGCATTCATCTCCGAGATCTGTACTTCGGTGAAAACCCTTATGCCCAGACACAAGCTATCTTCGTAGATGGGAGATGTTTTCGTCGGGAGCCTCATGTCTTCGCCGGTGTACACCGTGGGCACCGAGACGTCGCTTCGCGATGCTGGAAGGACGATGCTCAATCACGGTATCGGCTCGGTCATCGTCGTCGGCGACGACGATCGACTCGAAGGAATTCTCACTGCGACTGATTTCATCAGAATCATCGCAGAAGGAGACCCCGATCCGAACGCGATCGTTGGCACATCTATGAGTTCGGACGTCACCACGACCACCGCGAACGAATCCATCCGTAGCGTTGCGGATCTGATGCTCGAATATGGCTTCCACCACGTTCCAGTCGTCGACGAAGGACGGGTCATCGGTGTCATCACGACGACGGACCTGACAGCATATCTCTCGAGTTGAGAGGAAGCGAGTCTATCCGAGCCGATCAACAGGGAACACGAGTCGTCAGTGGATGGTAACGAGAAGAGTGCATTTCTTCCGGGATTTTCACACCCCTAGTCACGTCTCCTGCTACGGGTTATAACGCTCGGTCGATCGGTTGATGTAGATACCAGTGCTTTTCCCCGTAAGAGTCTCTTCTCGGTATGTCCTTCTCTTTGACTTCTCTGGCAGCCCAGGGGCTGGTCTCGACGCCAGTGACTGTCGAGGTGCTCGTCGTTTTCGCGCTCGTTCTCTTTGCGACTGAACGGTTCCCGATCGACGTCATCGCCATTCTGGTGATGGTTCTGTTGACGAGCGTCATCAGCAACAACGCGAGCGTCGTGTTGATGATTCCGGTGGCTGCCAGCGCCGCCCAATCGATCGGTGCGAACGCGTTCGCGTTCGTCTCGCCGTTACGTTCGCGGCCTCCACGGCGTTTATGACGCCCGTGGGCTATCAGACGAGTCTCGTCGTCTACGGACCCGGTGGTTAGACGTTCTCCGACTTCATTCGCATCGGTGCACCGTTACAGCTGCTTGTCGGTCGTCACCGTCCTCGAAATCGCGTTCGTCCGGGGAGTCCGCGTGTGAGTGAGGACGAACGCGCCTCGACGAAGTACCGACGCTCGCTGGAGAGGGATCTCTCGTCCTCTGTAGGCCCAGCGGGAGTACGCCACACGATTCCCCTACCAGGCGGTCGCCTACGACACGTCGTTACCACTCGAAGGGAAGTTCCGAGAAAACTGAACTGTTACCGGTCGTCACCGCGCGGTGACGGTCGGTGTCTTAGGCGCGGACGACGTTCGTCGCGCGGGGGCCCTTGGGGGCCTGTTCGATGTCGAATTCGATATCCGTCCCTTCTTCGAGGTCAGCGCCGCCAACGTCCTCCATGTGGAAGAACACGTCGTCGTCCGCATCCTCGGTGGAAATGAAACCGTAGCCGCCAGTTTGATTGAAGAAATCAACCGTACCGTTTGCCATTACAAACAAACGTAGCCCCCTGCCACGGATAACGCTTCCGAGGGTCGCGGTACCACGACCCGACATCGGCGAACGGGCGCTCCGAATCGGGGTGGACGTGCTTACCCGGGCGATCATCGACTGCCGGGGCTAGCCCGGTCAGTACTCCGATCGACGACTCATAGACACGGGGGATCATACAGCCCCGTCTAACACGGTCGTGATCCACCTTCGCCGGACTAGACGTCTCGACCCGGTCCTATGCGAAGTCGGCGATGACCGCACCGACGAGCTGTTGGAGCACGTAGTAGGTGACGATCACCACGACGACCATCGCGGAGCGATACGCGAACGCGATCAGCAGCGCGATACCCAGGTTCTTCAGCCCGGCGGTGAAGAACAGCGGGAGGTAGGTCGATCGGTCGATCCCCATGGCGGCGCTCGCGGCCCGGACGGCGACGAATCCGACGCCGAGCAGCGACACGACGAGCGCCCCGACGACGCCGAAACTCGCCGGGTCGATCGCCCCGACGTCGACGCTCGCGATGCTTGAGTAGATGAGACACAGGATGGCGAGGCCCGACCCCCGGTCGACGGCGGCGTCACCGATCACGTGCTCGGGGAGGGCGATCACGAGGACGAGGCCGCCGAGGACGATCACCAGGAGGTCGACCACCATGGTTTCGACCGGGAGCGCAACCCGGCGATCGAGAAGCGACGAGAGGACGAACGGGGTGAGCAGGGGCGCAACGGCGAGCGAACTGATCGAGACGAGCGCGGCCAGTTCCGAATCGCCCCCGGCGAGCCGGGTCCAGATGATCGCGCTCCCGGCGGTCGTCGGCGCGGCGAGGACGATCGCCATCCCGATCAGGGCGTCGCCGGTCAGGACCGCGTCGGCGATCCGGATCCCGCCGAACGGCAGGAGGACGTACGAGACGGCCAGCGAACAGAGGATCACGAGCCCGTACGAGCGGTACTCGACGGTCGCGACGCTGATCCCGCGAAGCGAGCCGTACACCAGAAAGATCACCAGCGGCGTGACGAGCACGTCGGCGTACCGACCCGGCCCCGGCACGAGGACGCCGAGGACGACCGCAGCGAGAACCAGCCCGACGTTCTCGAACCGCCGGGCCCGACCGACGTACCGATGCCACGTCTCGTTCACGTATCGTCTCTCTCGTCCCGTGTCGTTCATACTCGGTCATACCTCCATCGGTCGTTGACAGAGCGGGACTCGCTCGCGCTGTGGCCCGTCACATCAGGGACGTGCCGTTGGATGTCCTCTGACCGACGGTATCACGACCACGGGTGGATCGAAGTAGTGAACCATTCTGTCCTCAAGGAGAACGGTACGGCGAGAGAAACCGGCGACGCTATGGCGAGGTGGAAGCGAGATCGGCAGATCCGACAGGGAGGACCGAAGTCGGACCGCCGTGACGCAGTGATTGGCAGACGATGCGTGGTTGCCGCGCGATACCGTAGTTAGCGTACGATTCCAGTCCGTCGGGTTGTTGTGTCGGTCTCGTTCGATGTATCGGTGTACCGTGGTGGTTGGTGGACGATTCGATCGCGGGTACCCACCGCGCTTCGAACGGGGCGGCGGGTGTGTGAGGTAGTATAGCACACAGCATAATAAGGGTTTCTGATAGCTGGACAACTACTCCCGTCGCCGATCCAGCGGGTGGACGTTTTTATGTCCCCTCTCCGACGGTACCGACGGGATGGCACGAACCCTCTTCGACCGGAAACCGGACGATCGGATCGAGGTGCTCGCGCCCGACGGGAGCGTCCTCGCGCCGGGACTCGTTCCCGACCTCGGATCCGATTGGCTGGCGGCGATGTACCGCGACATGCGCTTCTGCCGGCGGTTCGACGAGCGCATGATCAGCCTCCAGCGACAGGGTCGGCTGGGGACCTACTCCTCGTTGGCGGGCCAGGAGGGCTCCCAGATCGGAAGCACGTATGCGCTGGCGGACGACGACGTGATCTCCTATCAGTACCGCGAACACGGCGCGCTCGTCGCCCGCGGGATGCCCTGGGAGTACCTGCTGTACTGGATGGGCCACGAGGCGGGCAACGCCGCGCTCGCGGATCTCGACGTATTCCCGCTGAACATCACCATCGGCGACCACCTTCCCCATGCCGTCGGCTGGGCGTGGGCCGCGAAACTCGCCGGTGACGACCGCGCGACAGTCGCGCACTTCGGGGACGGCGCGACCAGCGAGGGCGACTTCCACGAGGCGCTGAATTTTGCAGGGGTGTTCGACACGCCCGCCGTCTTCGTCTGCAACAACAACGGGTGGGCGATCTCGATCCCCAGGGAGCGCCAGACGGCGAGCGAGACGCTCGCGGTGAAGGCGAGCGCCTACGGCTTCGAGGGCGTGCAGGTGGATGGCATGGACCCGCTGGCGATGTACGCGGTGACGCGCGCCGCCCGCGAGAAGGCGCTCGATCCCGCCGAGGGCGAGGCCCGCCCGACGCTGATCGAGGCGGTCCAGTACCGCTACGGCGCGCACACGACCGCCGACGATCCATCGAACTACCGCGACGACGAGGAGGTCGAGCGGTGGAGAGAGCGCGACCCGATCGACCGGTTCGAGGCGTACCTCCGAAGCGAAGGAGTGCTCGACGACGGACGGATCGAGGAGATCGAAGGGGGGATCGAGGAGTCGATCACGGGACTCGTCGACCGGGCCGAGGAGTTCGTGAGCGACCCGGCCGAGATGTTCGAACACGCCTTCGAGGAGCCGACCCCGCGCCTCGCGGAGCAACGCGAGTACCTCCAGGGGCTGCGCGAGCGGTACGGCGACGAGGCGCTACTGGCCGACGAGTAGCGGCATCACGTCCGTTAGTCGTCCGCGATCGCCTCGACGGCCTCGCGAACCTCGTCGACGAGCAGGGCGAAATCCGGGTTCTCGCCCGATCGAACCCACCGGTAGACGACCGTTCCCTCGGAATCGAGGACGAACACCGCACGCTCGGCGACGGACATCACGTCGTAGAAGCCCTCGAGGACGACGTCGTATCTCCGGATTGCCTCGTGCTCGAAGTCACTCAGTAACGGAAAGGTGAGCCCCTCCTGGCGGATGAACTCGTTCTGGGCGAACGGGAGGTCGGTGCTGATCCCGTAGACGCTCGCGTCGACCGCATCGAAGGCGCTCAGGGAATCGCGAAAGGTACAGAGCTCCTCGGTACAGCCGCTCGTGAACGCCGCCGGGAAGAAGGCGAGGACCACCGGGCCCTCTCCCAAATGCTCCGAGAGGGTGAACTCGCCGACGTCGTTGTACGCCTCTCCGCCGGCGATCGGGACCGTGAAATCGGGGGCTGGCTGGCCTTCCTCGACCATGGTACTCCATCCGCGAGTCGGCTCTTAGGGTTGGCGGTGGCGACGGATCGAGACGGGGGTCCGAACGCTTAAGCGACGAGCGAGTCATTCCGTGCCATGAAATTCGGCGTCTACGTCAATCCCCAGACGGCCGCGAGCGAGACTGGTCGGGAGCTCCGCGAGGGGATGATCCGGATCGCGAAGACGGCCGAGGCGGCCGGGTTCGACCAGGTGATGGCGGGCCAGCACTACCTCTCGGATTTCACGCAGCTACAGCTCCTGCCCTTCCTCGGGCGCCTCACCGGCGAACTCGAGGGGATGGAGATCGCGACCGGGATCGTCCTCCTGCCCTTCTACCACCCCGTCGAGATCGCAGAGCAGGTGGCGACCATCGACGCGCTCCACGACGGCCCGACGGCGTTCGGCGTCGGCGCGGGCTACCGCGACGCCGAGTTCGAGGCGTTCGGGATCCCGAAGGCCGAACGCGTCCCCCGCCTGATCGAGGGCCTGAAACTCGCTCGACGGCTGCTGACCGAGGAAAACGTCACCCACGACGGGGAGTTCTACGCCGTCGAGGACGCCGCGATCCCGATCCGGCCCGAGGAGCCCATACCCGTTTGGCTCGCCGCGAACGCAGACCGGGCCGTCGAGCGGGCCGCCCGCCTCGCCGACGCGTGGCTGGTCAACCCCCACGCGACGGTCGGGGAGATCGCGGACCAGAAGGCGCAGTGGTACGACCCGATCCGCGAGGAGCGCGGGGAAAGTTCGGAAGTCCCGGTGATCCGCGAGGCGTTCGTCGCGCCGACCCATGAGGAAGCCGTCGGAATCGCCCGCGAGCACCTCGAAGAGAAGTACCGGCGGTACGTCTCGTGGGGACAGGACGAGGCGATGGAGGACGCGAACGACCTCCACCGGCCGTTCGAGGACCTCGCCGAGGACCGGTTCGTGCTCGGCACCCCGGCGGAGGTCTGTGCGGCGCTCGAACGCTACGAGGAGGACCTTGACGCGAGCCACGTCGTCGTGCGCTCGCACTGGCCCGGTCTCCCCTACGAGCGGGCCTGCGAGTCGATCGAACTGATGGGCGACGAGGTGCTCCCGAACGTCTAGGGGCCGGTCCGCACGAGGACATCGACGACCGAGATCCCATCACTACCGACGAGCACGGGATTCAGGTCGAGTTCGTCGATTTCCGGAGCGCTCGCGCCGACCGCGAGGTCGCCCACGCGGCTCACGAGTTCCGTGAGGGAATCGACATCGCCCGGCGGTCGGCCGCGATAGCCCGAGAGGAGATCGAAGAGCGGAGTTCTGGCGATCGCCTCGCGGACCTCGTCGGGATCCACCGGGGGAAGCAGCGTCACGCCCGCGCCGGGACCGAACAGTTCGACGAGTTCGCCGCCCGGTGCGACCGTCAGCACGGGGCCGAACCCCTCGTCACGTGAGACGCCCACCAGGACCTCGGTGGACGAGTCGAGGTTCGCCTGTTTTTGGACGAGCACGCCCTCGATCTCGGCCGCGTCGTCCGTGTACTCGCGGGCGTTTGTCACGACCTCCGTGTAGCGCTCGGCCGCGTTTTCGGGTGCGACGCCGACGGCGACCGCCCCCGCGTCGCTGCGGTGGGGGAGGTCGCGGGAATCGACCTTCAGGACGACCGGGCCATCCATCGCTTCCGCGTGGTCGACCGCTTCCTCGGGACTCGTCGCGAGGCGCGTCTCGACCGGGGAGATCCCGCCCGATTCGAGCAGTCGTGATCCTTCGTCCCACGTCAACACCCGCTCGGCGGGGAGCGCCGGCGTCTCGACTCTCGGGACCTCGGTCAGCGACCGCGTCGACTCTCGCTCTGTCCGCTCGCCGAAGCGGACCAACGAGGCCAGCGCGTCGAGACACCGGCCAGGGTCGTAGTACAGCGGCGTCTCCCGGCGCACCCGATCGTAGGGCAGCGGCGACCCATCCCCGGGTTCGGGCTCCTTCCGTCCGGTCCAGAGGAAGAGGACGGGATCGTCGGCCATGTCTCTGACTCGGAGCATGGCGTCGGCGATGTCCTCGGCGCGCTCGCCGACCGCGGGCAGTCCGACCGCGAAGACGTAGGCGTCGAAATCGTCGTCGGCGAACAGGACCTCCGCGATCTCGGGGAGGACGTCCGCGCCGTACCCCCGAATGTCGGCGGGGTTGTGCATCGCGCCGAAGGTCAGCAGGTCCTCCATGTCCAACAGCGCCTGCTCGGTTTCTCCCGCAAGCGGCGGGAGCGAGAGGTCGCGCTCGGCGGCCATGTCCGCGAGCAGGCTGGCGAGGCCGCCGCTGGTCGAGGCCAGACAGACGTTCGCGCTCTCGGGCGGGTCGAACGCCGTGTGGACCCGCGATCTGCCGAGTAGATCGGGGATGTCGGGGACGCGCTCGATTCCGGCATGCTCGAAGGCGGCGTCCCACGCGGCGGTGTCACCCGTCACCGACCCCGTGTGCGAGAGCGAGGCCTGCTCGGCGACGTCGGACCTACCGACCTTCGTGGCGAGCACGGGCGTTCCCCCCCGTACCGCCGCGCCCGCGCTCTCGACGAACCGCCGGGGGTCGTCGACCCCCTCGATGTAGGCGCAGACGACGTCGACGCGCTCGGAGCCGGCCATGAACCCGACGTAATCCGCCATCGAGAGGCTCGCCTCGTTGCCGGTGGCGACGATATAGGAGAAATCGATGTCCTCGTCTGCGGCCCGCTCGTAGAAGGTCGTAAAGGCGAGCGCGCCCGACTGGCTCACCAGCCCGATCGACCCTTTTCCGGGCTTTCGCGAGCACGTCGAGGTGATCACCGTCTCGTCGTGGGTGTTCGCGAGGCCGATCGTGTTCGGCCCGCAGATCGCCATTCCGTACTCCTCTGCGAGTTCGCCCAACCGCTCCTCGAGTGCCGCACCCTCCGCGTCGGCCTCGGCGAACCCGGCGGTGATGACCAGCGCGCTCGGAACGCCCATCCCGCCGGCGTCCTCAACGACGCCGAGGACGTACTCCCGGGGGACGCTTACCACCACCAGATCGACGACCGCCGGCACGTCGGTGATCGAGTCGTGACACGGCGCGCCCCACGCCTCCTCGCGGCCCGGATTCACGTAGTAAACGTCGCCGTCGTAGCCGTATTCCTGAAGATTTTCGACCAGGTTCGAGGAGTACCACGAGTCGGGACTCGCGCCGACGACCGCGATCGAGTCGGGCGCGAGAAGCGCGTCCATCCGCTCGGAGTTCATACTCGACCGTCCGAAGCCGCCACCATAACTCCTCTCCTCGCCCGCGCTCCGGACCGACGGTGGCGATAGGGATTCTCGGTAGAAACCAGAGACTCCAGATGAGCGAACCAGCCGCTGTGGTTCGAACGACTGGCGAAACAACGATAATCGGCAACGAGACTCCCTAGAGCGAGCGACTCGCCGTCGACGCTCCCGGCGGTCCAGTGGCCGAACGCGCCGGCCCCGCTCCCACGGCCATCGCCGACCCTCCCATCGGCGCCGCCCCAGACCGGCGATGGAACGCACGTCCCGGTCCGGGGATTGCGCTTTTCGCAACGCAGGCGGAAATGACTAAGATTTAAGTAGAACAACCCCCTCGTTCATACTGCCTTCGCCAGACCCGACGCTCGTGTGGGCACGTCAGGTTCTCGCCGCGACCATGAGTGGAAGGGAATGGCGTAGGTGTCAGAGGCACTACTTCTTACTCCCCGTCCCTTCCGAATTCCCAAATGCGTTCCATCGGCATAAGCGTTGCTGATACCGTACTATCAGTTGCGGATTACGCATCGATACGAAGGCAGGGCGTTTATTCAACAGTATTTATTCGTCATTTATGTCTCTCGCCGACGCCGATTTTTTTTTCGTCAGAATCTAGTTTGAAGTAGTTGAACGGCTGGCTGTACGAGCCGGTGACGATGTCGGACGTATGGATGGTCATCTCCAACTCGTTGAGCGCCTCGGTGATCGCGCCGAGGTCGCGCGTCCCGACGGCGACGACCTCGACCACGAGGTTCCGCTCGCCGGTGAGCATCTCGCGGACGCTCACGACGCCGTTGATCTCCAGGGCCTCCCGTGCCCGCTGACTCCGTTCGGAGGCGGAGACGGTGCAGACGAACTGGACGTGAAGCGGGAAGCCCGCGCGTTCGTAGTCGATCTGTGGCCCGTACCCCTCGATGATCCCGGCGTCCTCGAGCTGTCCGATCCGGTTGCGGACGGTGCTCGGCGAGACGCCGACCTCCGCGCTGATCTCGTCGTGGGTCGTGGTGCGCGCGTTCTCCTGGAGCATGTACAGGATGCCCCGGTCGACCTCGTCCAGAAGGAGCCGTTCGTCCTTCTCCCTGACCATGCCCGCCAATCGGGACGGACGGACAAGGATGTTTGGCCGCCCGGTCGATCCACCGACGACCCGACCTACGGGCGCGTCGACTCCCGGGCGAGCAGCCACAGCGAACACAGGAAGGCGAGCGCGACCGCGCCGGCGACGATGGCGAAGGCGACCCGGTAGCCGAACTCGGTGTAGACGACCGTGCCGCCGACGACGTCGCCCGTTCTGTAGGCGTCCAGCGCCACGCCCATCGCCGTCGGGAAGACGGTCGCGCCGACGAACCCGGCGGTGTTGACGGTCGCGGTGGCGACGCCGCTGGCGTCGGGCGGGTACCGCTCCTTGACGACCGAGAGGGCGAGCACCGCCGAGCCGACGAGGAATCCACAGAGAAAGTAGATCCCGGCGACGACCGAAAGCGGCGGTCGACCGACGACCGGAACGACCCCGAGCGCGAGCGCGAACAGCGCGAGGCCGACGCTCATGGGCAGGAGACGGCGTTCGATTCTATCGGAGAGCCAGCCGATCGCGGGCGGCCCGGCGAGCAGTCCGACCGACCCCAGCAGGGTGTAGTACGACGCGGTCGTCACGTCGAGGCCGTAGACGACCACGAGGTACGGCACGCCCCACAGGCCGATGAGCGTCAGAATCGTCCCCATGCCCGCGAAGAAGACGAACGAGAGGAGCCACTGGTCGCGGTCGCCCGCGAGCGCCCGCAGGTACGTGGCGGTTCCCGAGAGCGACACCGAGGGCTGTTCGGGGACGCCCTCGATGGGGTCGAGACCGGCGTCGGCGGGCGAACTCCGCGCGAGGGCGTAGACCGCGACGGCGGCGAGCAGGCCGACGGCCGCGAGTCCGAGTAGGGTTCGTCGCCAGCCGATCGTCGCGGCGGCGAGCGCGAGCGGCGTCGTCGCCAGTATCGCCCCGAGGCCGGCGACGCCGGCGGTCAGCCCCGTCATCGTCCCGAACTCATCAGTTCGAAACCAGTTCGCACAGAACCGGAGGATCGAGACGAAGATCACGCCGCTTCCCAGCCCGACCAGCCCCCGCGAGAGGAGCGCCACGAGGTAGCTCTCGCCCAGCGCGAACCCGACCGCGCCGACGCTCAGGACGGCCGCGCCGGCCGATCCGACGTGGCGGGGGCCGACCCGGTCAGCGAGCACGCCGGTCGGGATCTGGACGAGCGCGTAGACGAGGAAGAAGGAGGCGTGCAGCGTCCCCAACTGGGCGGCCGTCAGGCCGAAATCGGCGCTCAGACGCCCCGAGAGGACCGCCGTCGAGAGGCGGTGGAGGTTCACCAGCAGGAAGACCGTCGCGAGCGCCCCCCACGCGAGCCACCGGCGTCTCGTGGGGTCCGAGAGGACGTTCACTCCGGATACTCTCACGGACATCTCCTAAGCGTTGTGAAGGGGGTGACGAACGCCGGTTTCGAGCGCGGCGTCGACAGCGACTAAGTAGTATCGCGCCGTAGGCCGAAAGGCATGGCAGACAGTACCTTACAGGAGGAGCAGGCGCCGCTGAAGGAGGAGTACACGGAGAACCCCGAGGCCGCGAAGATCACGCTCTCGGCGACGGGCAGCGAGCAGGCGGACGTCCGCTCGTGCGACGTCGACATCGGGCGGGCGGTCTACGAGGCCGAACTCCACGAGGGCGCGGCGGGGCCGGGGACCGGCGCGTGTTCGGGCGACCTGCTGTTGGGGGCGCTCGCGGCGTGTTCACAGCTCACCGCCCAGGCGGTCGCCGACGCGTTCGACCTCGACGTCTCGATCGAGACGGAGGTGAGCGGCGACCTGGACCTGCGGGGGACGATGGGGATCGACGAGGACGTCCCGGTGGGGTTCGAGGGGATCCGGATGGACGTCACGGTCGACGGGGAGGTAGAGGAAGAAACCGCCGCGTCGCTCCAGCGCGCGACCGAGAAGTACTGCGTGGTGTACCAGACGCTCGCGAACGCGCCGACGATGGAGACGGACTGGCACTTCGAGTGAGCCGATACCGGCGGCTCCCGTCCGTGTGCGGGCTCACGACACGCGCGCCGATCGTCCGGACGTGACGGCGGAGGTGAATCTTTCGGCCGACGTCCGCTTACGATAACTAGACGAATCGTACACACAGCTATTTGATCCCCCGTGACGAACGGTCAACGAGCCTATCGTAATCCTCGTCATGGACAAACTCACCGATCTCCTCTTCGCGTCCGCCCTCGGTCTGGTCGTTCTCGCCCCCGTCGTAGACCGGATCAGCGCCGTCCACGTCGTGCTCGGGTACCTCTTCCTGGCGGTCATCGCGTTCAACCAGTACGACTTTCGCGTCCACGACGGGATCTCGCCGCTCTTCTCGCTGCAGGTCGGCCTGACCTTCGCGCTCGGCACCGTCCTCATCGTCCTGGTGGTCGGCGGCCTCGGGTTTCGCGTCCTCGAACTGGTGGCCGTCTTCGTCCTCCTGCTCGCGTTCGTCCTCGCGCGCGACGACCTTCGGGGCTACCTCCCGACGGCGGGGCCGTACGTCGCGGCGTTCGCCGTCCTGTTTGGGATCTTCCTCTCGCACGCCGCGGCGTACCCCGCGGGCTCGGGGCTGGGGCTGTTTCCCGTCTTCGCCGGGGTCGTGCTGTCGTTCAACTGCTTCGTCCTCCCTCGATACGTCTCCGTGGACGCCGTCTACTGGTCGACGGCCGCGATCGGGACCGCCGTCGTCGTCCTCGCCCTGCCGACGCTCGTCGTCGGCGACTACGGCTTCTGGCTGTTCGAGGTCCGCACCTGGGGCGGGAGCACGACGATCCCGGTTCTCGAACGGGAGGTCCCGATCGTGCGCTCGATCTTCGCGAACCCCAACACGCTCGGACTGCTGTTGTTCCCCGGCACGGTCGCCGCCTACGTCGCGACACACCGGACGCTCCGCTCGCGACCCCTTCTGACGATCCTGCCGGCGAGCGCGCTCCCGGTACTGGCGTTCGGCCTCTTCCTCTCGAACAGCCGCGCGAGCATGCTCGCGACCGCGGTCGCGATCGGCGTCTACACCCTCTCGGCGACCGACAGGCGGCTCCTGCCGGTGGCGCTGATCGCCATCGCCGTCGCCGTGCCGGCCTTCCTCGTGGCGATCTACTACTCGGTCATCCCGATCGACCCCGCCCAGCGCTTCACGCTGTGGCGGGCGGGCATCGAGGCGACCTACCACGACTCGGGCCTGTTCGGCCAGGGGATCGTCGGGACGCGGGAGGCGATCGCGCCGTATCTCGACGGCGGTGGCTCCGTCCACAACTCGTACCTCTCGATCTTCATCCGTGCCGGCATACTGGGCGGACTCGCGTACTGTCTGGTCGTCCTCGGCCCGCTCGTCCAGGGGATCGTCCGGTACGACCGGGTGGACGTCGGGATGCTCTCGCTCGCGGTCGGCTTCGCCGTCCACCAGCTGTTCGAAGCGTACACCGTCTACCAGTTCGGCCCGGGCGCGGTCCTCGGGGCGCTCGCGGTCGGCTACACCGTCGCGAGCATCGCCGGCGATCCAGCAACGGCCTCGAGCGGGGCCGACAGCGCCACGGCTCCCGGCGCCGATTCGCCCGTTTCGACCGACTCCTTCGGCTACGGAACGGAGGTACAGTACCGGGCCGAACGCCCCGACGAGCGGCCGTAGTCTGATCCGGCGCCCCAGCGTATCGGAGTGCTAGAGCCGATCGTCGACGTACGTCGTCGTGTGGCCGTTCGAGCGAAAGACCTCGTCCTCGAGCATTCGGCGGTGGAACGGGATCGTCGTCGGAACACCCTCGATTTCGGCCTCGCGGAGGACGCGTTTCCCCCGTCGAACGGCCTCCGAACGATCCGAACCGGTGACGACGAACTTCGCGATCATCGAGTCGTAGTACGGGCTGATGGCGTCGCCCTGATCCACGCCGTCGTCGACGCGGACGCCAAACCCGCGGGGCGGGCGGTACGTCTCCAAGGTGCCCGGCATCGGCGCGAACGATTCATCGGGGTTCTCGGCGTTGATGCGGAACTCGATGGCGACTCCACGGGAGTCGATGTCGTCCTGCGTGTAGGGCAGTTCCTCGCCGGCGGCGACCCGTAGCTGGCAGCCGACGAGGTCGATCCCCGTGACGGCTTCGGTGATGGTGTGTTCGACCTGGATCCGGGCGTTGACCTCGAGGAAGTAGAAATCGCCGTCCTGATAGAGGAACTCGACGGTCCCGGCGTTGACGTAGTCGTTCTCGGCGATGCCGCGGCGGGCGGCCTCACAGATCGCCGTTCGCTCCTCGTCGCTCAGTCCGGGCGCGGGCGTCTCCTCCATGAGCTTCTGCTGGCGGCGCTGGAGGGTGCAGTCGCGCTCGCCGAGGTGGATCGCGTTGCCGTGGGTGTCGGCGAGCACCTGCACCTCGATGTGGCGCGCGTCGTCGAGATACCGCTCGACGTAGACGTTCGGGTTGTCGAAGTACTCCCTGCCCTCGCGACGGGCCTCCTCGAAGGCCGCGTCGATCTCGCCTTCCGTGCGAACGACCTTCAGTCCCCGCCCGCCGCCCCCGCCCTCGGCCTTGATCGCGACCGGATAGCCGTGTTCCTCGCCGAACGCTCTCACCTCCTCGGCGTCGGCGACGGGGTCGGTCGTCCCGGGAACGATCGGGACGTCCGCCCGCGCCATGAGCGTGCGCGCACGAGTCTTCTCGCCGAAGTCGGCCATCACGTCGCTGGGCGGGCCGACCCAGGCGAACTCACTGTCCTCGACGGCGGCGGCGAAGGCGGCGTTCTCGGCGAGAAAGCCGTAGCCGGGGTGGATCGCGTCGACGCCCGCCTCCCGGGCGGCCCCGATGATCGCCTCCCGATCGAGGTAGCTCTCGCGGGCGACCGAAGCGCCGATATGTCGGGCTTCGGCCGCGAGCCGGACGTGTTTCGCCGTCTCGTCCGTGTCGCTGTAGACGGCGACCGGCGTCACGCCCGCGTCGTAACACGCCTGAATCACCCGCACGGCGATCTCTCCCCGGTTCGCGATCAGCACCCGGTCGAACATACCGTCCCTACACCGACCGGCGGTATAAGCACGCAGTTGTGGGTCCCGGATCGCCGAACCCATCGAGAGGACCCTCCCCTCGAATCGAGCGACGACATGCCGAAAAACCGGGGCTTCGAGCAGAGTATATACCCACGCCGCCGAAACCGCCTCGGTGTATGCCAGCAACAACCATTGGGCGGACGGAACTCACCGACGTCCGCTACGAACACGGCGGCGACGACCACGTGTTCGTCGAGTTGGCCGAGGAGATGAGTTTCGACGCAAACTTCAGGGCGATGGCGATCACCCAACAGATTCGCGAGCGCGACCTCGACGGCGTCAACGAGATCTGTCCCGCGAACGCCTCGTATCTGATCCAGTTCGATCCCGAACGGCTCCATCCCGACGCGCTGATCGAGGAGTTGCGGGAACTCGAGGAGTCGGTCGAACTGACGGAGTACCGCTGGGACACCCGCGTGATCGAGATCCCCGTCCTCTACGGAGATCCGTGGACCGAGGAGGCGCTGATGGAATTCCGCGAGCGCCATCAGGACCCCGATTCGACCGACCTCGAGTACTCCGCGCGGATCAACGGCTACGAGAGCGTCGAGGCGTTCGTCGACGCCCACTCGGGCCAGCCACACATGGTGACGATGATGGGCTTCGTCCCGGGGCTTCCGTTCGCCTTCCAGATGGTGCCCCGCGACCGACAGATCGAGGTACCGAAATACGTCGCCCCACGGACCCACACCCCGAGCCGGGCGATCGGCTTCGGGGGGGCCTTTACCGCGATCTATCCCGTCCCCGGGGCCGGCGGTTACCAGCTGTTCGGGCGCACCCCCGTCGAAGTGCTCGACGTCGAGCAGGATCTCCCGGGCTTCGAGGACTCACTGGTTTTCCTGAACCCCGGTGACATCATCAAATTCCGGCAAATAGATCGCGAGGAGTACGACGCGATCCGCGAGCGCGTCGAGGGGGGAACCTACGAGTACAGGTATAGAAAAACCGAGTTCGTCCCCGGCGAGTTCTTCGAGCGACCCTACGAGTACAACCGCGAACTCGTGGAGGCCCTCGAATGAGCATCGAGATCCGCGATGCTGGCCTCTCGACCACGGTCCAGGACACCGGTCGGTTCGGCCAGTACCACATCGGCATGCCACCCTCCGGCGCGATGGACGGGTTCGCACACGACGTGGCGAACGCCCTCGTCGGCAACTCCGAAAAAGCGGCGACCCTCGAATGCACCTATCAGGGCCCGACGGTCGAGTTCCGGGACGAGCGGGTGATCGCGGTCACCGGCCCGGACATGTCCCCGGAGCTCAATGGAGAGCCGATCCCCCTGTGGGAGGCGGTCGCCGTCGAGGCGGGCGACGAACTGGCCTTCGGGTACGCGACCGAGGGCACGCGATCCTACCTCGCCGTCTCGGGCGGGGTCGACGTCCCCGAGATCATGGGGAGTCGCTCGACGTACACCTTGATCGGGCTGGGCGGCCACGAGGGCCGGGCGCTCGAAGCGGGCGACAGCCTCGCGCTCGGGGAATCGGAGGATCGAAGCGACCGGACCGGGAGCGCCGTCGAGGAGAGTCATCGACCGAGGTACGACGAGGACGACCCGATCCGGATCGTGATGGGGCTGTGTGACTATCGGCTCACCGAGGACTGTAAGCGGGCGTTTCTCGACGCCGAGTGGACGGTGAGTTCGGAGGCCGACCGCGTCGGCTACCGGCTCACCGACGGGATCGACATCGAGTTCGTCGAGCGCGAACAGCCCTTCGGCGCGGGACCGGACCCCTCGAACGTCGTGGATCTGGGCTACCCCGTCGGCTCGATCCAGGTCCCCGACGAGCCGATCGTGGTCATGCGCGATGCGGTGACAGGCGGGGGTTACGCGACGGTCGCCACCGTCATCAGCCCCGACCGGGACCGCCTCGCCCAACGCCCGACCCACGGCACCGTCTCGTTCGAGTCCGTGACCCTCGAAGAGGCACTGGCGGCGAGGGAGGAGCGAAGCGAACGGTTGAAAACGATCCGAGGGACGCTGGAGTAGGCTATTCAGGCGATCTCCGAGAGCGACACGAGTTCGATGTCGTGGGTCGCGATCCGCTCGTGGATCGCCTCGAGGATCTCGACCGAGTTGGGCGTATCGCCGTGGATGCAGATGCTTTCGGCGGGCACGTCGATGACCTCGCCGTCTGCGGCCTCGACCTCGCCGTCGAGGGCGATGCTCACGAAGCGATCCGCGACGAGGTCGGGGTCGAGCGACTCCTTCTTGCGTTCGACGATGAGGCTGCGGTCCGCGCGATAGGTGAGGTCGACGTAGCCCTCGAAGACCGCCCGCAGGGAGTCGTACTCCTTCGTGACCTCGAAGATGTTCGTGTCCGTCGCCAGATAGACGATCTCGGGGTCGACCTCGAGGATCCCCTCCATGACGGCTCTGGCGTGCTCGGGGCTTTCGGAGAGCATCGAGTACATCGCGCCGTGGGGTTTGACGTGCTGGATGCTCGCGCCGTTGGCCCGCGCGAACGCGTCGAGCGCGCCCAACTGGTAGACGACGTACTCGGCCATCTCCTCGGGCGTGATATCCATTTTCCGCCGGCCGAAGCCCATCCTGTCGGGGAGCCCCGGATGAATGCCGACCCCCACGTCGTGCTCGTCCGCGAGGGCGACGGTCCGCCCCATCACGTGCGGATCGCCGGCGTGGTAGCCGCCCGCGACGTTCGCCGAGGTGATGTAGGGCATCACCTCCTCGTCGCGTCCCATCTCCCAGTTCCCGAAGCTCTCGCCCATGTCACAGTTGATATCGATCCGCACCATGCGGGAGGTTGACGATCGGATGCACTATAGCTTTCGTCCCGCAGCGAAAAACGACGGATAGTGGCCGTACCTGCCGTTTGTCATACGATACGCTTAATCGAGCAGCCGTCGATCGTGAAGGGAGAGAAGCGATGACACAGGAATTCGATCTCGTCGAAGCGACGGTGAGCGACGTCCACGACGCCTATGAGGCCGGGACGCTCACGTGTCGCGAACTCGTCGACAGGTATCTCGAGAGGATCGAGGCCTACGACCGGAACGGCCCGGAACTCAACGCGATCATTACGGTGAACCCACACGCGATCGAACGGGCCGAGGAACTCGACGCCGCCTTCGAGTCGGAGGGGCTCGTCGGCCCGCTTCACGGGATCCCGGTCGCGATCAAGGATCAGGTCGAGACGGCCGAGGTGCGGACGACGTTCGGCTCCGAGGCGTTTGCGGACTATCAACCGAGTACCGACGCGACGCTGGTCGGGAAGCTACGGGAAGCGGGGGCGGTCGTCCTCGTGAAGACTAACCTCCCGGACTGGGCGACCTCGTGGTTCGGCTACTCGTCGGTGCTGGGCCGGACCAAAAACCCCTACGCGCTGGACCGCGATCCCGGCGGATCGAGCAGCGGGACCGGCGCTGCCGTCGCCGCCAACCTCGCGACGATCGGCATCGGCGAGGATACGGGTGGATCGATCCGCCTTCCCGCAGCGTACACTAACCTCTTCGGGATCCGCGTCACTCCCGGCCTGTTGAGTCGAACAGGGATGTCGCCGCTCGTCGTCTCCCAGGACACGCCCGGGCCGATGACGCGGACGGTCGCTGATCTCGCGACGATGCTCGACGTCGCCGTCGGCTACGACCCGGCCGACGAGTACACCGCCGTCACCGAGTTCGTCGAGGGCGTCTCCTACGCCGACGCGCTCGATCCGGATTCCTTAGAGGGCGCGCGGATCGGCGTCCTACGAGGCGCGTTCGGCGATTCCGACGACCCCGACAGCGGCCCCGTCACTCGACTCGTCGACGAGGCCATCGGAACGATGACGGCGGCGGGAGCCGAGGTCGTCGATCCCGTGGAGATCCCCTCCTTGGACGAACACGTAGAGCGGACGTCGTTGTACATCGCCCAGTCGAAACGCGATCTCAACGACTTCTTCGCCGCCCGCGAGGACGCCCCGATCGACTCGGTCGCACAACTGTACGAATCGGGCCAGTACCACGAGATCCTCGACCTCCTGATCGGGATCGCCGAGGAGGGGCCCGAAGACCCCGAGAGCGATCCCGAGTACTGGGAGCGGGTCGCCGCCCAGATAGCCTTCCAGCGCGCGGTGCTTACCGTCTATTCCGACCACGACCTCGACGTACTGCTGTGTCCCGACGTGCAGGTCGTCCCGCCGACGGCGGCCTCCATCGAGGCGGGGGAACTCGACACGCTGACGTTCCCGACGAACACCGTCATCGCCTCCCAGTCGGGCTGTTGTGCCGTCTCCATGCCGGCCGGCCTCACCGACGATGGACTGCCGGTGGGCGTCGAACTCATCGGCAAACCCTACGACGAGGCGACGCTGGTGGGGCTCGCATACGCCTACGAGCAGAAAGCGGACCCCCGCCGACCGCCCGAAACCGCACCGGCGCTCGAAGACTGAGCGCTTGGTGGATCGCAACCGGTTTCGGAGAACTACTCGATCTCGATGACGGCGAGGCCGTCGCCGGCTTTGATCTCGGCTTCGTTCTCGACCAGGAACTCGCGGACGGTCCCCGAGACGTCCGTCGTGACGTCGTTGAAGTTCTTCATCACGCCGATGAGCGCGATCGTATCGCCCGCCTCGACCCGGTCTCCGGGTTCGACGAACGATGGCTCCTCGGGATCGGATCGGCGGTAGAACACGCCGGGCATCGGCGCTTCGATCGTCGTCGTGTTTGCCATTCGAACGACGACGTCTCCTCGGGAGGTATAGCTTTCTTTTCCTATCGCCGTGTTCCCCGTCCCGATGGGCGTCGGTCGATCATCGAATCCGGCCCGTCATGTCAGGGGAGACGTACCTTCAGCTACCTGCTACCGAGACCGAACGATGTCGACAGTTGAGACAGGGCCGGAAACGGAGGGGCTCGCCACAGTTACGACAGTGGCCTTCTGGATGGGTCATCATACGACTGTTCTTTTCCTACTATGTTCTCTACTAATTTAATATTTTCTGTTATATATTAAATAATAGAAACGAAGTGGGGACGGGGCCTCCGTCCGGAGGAGCGCCGCGAGGGCGAGGCGGTCGAGGGATAAAGACCATGAGCGATCACCCCGTCCACCCAAGTGGGTCCGACGAGTAGTTAGTAGCAACCCGGACGAGGACGTCACGCGACAACGGAGACAGGGGATGAGCTATCTGCACGGTGTCGGTGTCCTCGCCCGGGTGTCTCTGACGGCGCATCCGTTTTTCGCGACCAGGACCCGACGGGAAAGATACCGTGGTAACGACCGCGGGGTCCGAGGACGCTACGTGCGGCGAAACGCTCGAAACGTGTCCCGCTTCAGGGCGTGGGATTCGACCTCGCGGAAGTCGAGATCGCTGAACACGGCCTCCCAGTCCCGGTAGTAGAGCGGAAACTCGCCGTTGACGTAGTTCACCGTCTCGTCCCCGCTTCCCTCGTTCTCGACCGTGACGAGGAGGTCGGCGGTGACGCGCGACAGTTCCTCGAAGACCCACTCGTTGTCCGGGTGGATGTGCTGGAGCGTCTCGACCGAGTAGACGGCGTCGAACCGTCCGTCCTCGAATCCGGTGACGACCTCCTCGATCGTGTCGAGGTAGAAGGTCCCACACGCGGCGAGTGCGGGGTACGTCTCCTCCATCACGTCGATGGCCTCGTCGTTGATCTCGATCCCCGAGAGGTCCCGATAGCCGTGTTCGTGGAGATGCGCGAGGTGGCGGCCCGAACTACAGCCGAGTTCGAGAACCGACGGGTCCGACGCCGGGAGACGGTCAAGCGTGCGACGGAGCAGTTCGCTCGCCTCGTTGGACCCGTAGTAGGCGTAGTAGTCCGGGGAGTACTCCCCCGACCGCTCCGCCCACTGTCGATGGATCTCGTTCGGGTTCACCCCCAGTGAAACGGGACCCACACCTAAAGCCACACCGACTCCGTGTTCGTCTCCTGATCGCTCCCGTCCGAATCGACCGGACGCGATGGGAACACACACCGGTATCGGAGAGATCCGAACGTATTTGACTCGCGCGCTCGATTGACACGTTGGGTGGAAGGGGCCGCTCCCAACGGGCGTCTGTCAGAGGCACCGCGAACACCGAGCGCGTGCAGTTCGTTTTTTCACGTCTCTGGCGTCGGATGGTACGGGACGAGTGCACACGACGTGTTCCCGACCCGCCCGGCAGGTCCCCGACTCGCCGTATGCACGCGGCCCCGAGGGGGACCGAGTCGCCTCAGTCGAGGACCGCCCGGGCGAGGAACGCATGGGACCACGAGGCGGCCTCGGGGCCCAGGTCCTCGACGACGGAGACGACCTCGCCGTCGCGCGAGACCGTCGCCGTGTAGGACATCAGGTCGTCGTTGATCCGTACCCGGAACGCATAGCCCCCGTGGGAGAACTCCCGGGAGTAGGTGTAGCAGTTCGCCACGCCCGTATCAGCTGTCATATCATTTTATACAATATTCTAAAAATATATAAGTTTTGTTACTTATCTGGGGCGGGCGAGACGATCGGTTCGGGATCGAACACGGAGAGTACCGGACCCGGGCGAGCCCCGACGCGACGGACGTGCCTCGGCGTTCACGACAACACGACGACCGCCCGTAGGGAGGGAGGTGACGGACTACACGTGTGGTTTCGCGACGAGGTCCTCGAAGGGCCGTTCGTCGAGCCACCGGCAGAGTTCACAGAGCTGGTCGACCGCCGCCTCGAACAGGCGTTCGCCCTTCTCGGCGGTGGCGTCGCGCTGGTCGCCGAACACGCCGTTCTCGGAGTTGTCGAGACAGTCGTAGAAGGTCCGCGCGCCGTTCTGGTGGGTGTCGTCGCTCGGGAACGTCGCCCCGCCCTCGGCGGCCTCCTCGATCCGGTCCTCGCGAACCAGATCGCCCGCGAGGTGCTGGATCATCGCGGTTTCCTTGGGACCGCCGTGGGGACCGTTCCGTTCGAAGAGCTCCGAGACGAGGGTGGGGATGCTCTCGTCCCACATCCACTCGATCGCGTAGGCTTCCTCGCGGTCGTGGAGCCGCCGGCCGACCTCCCGGAGGTGGGCGACGTTCCCGCCGTGGGCGTTGACGAAGACCACGCGGTCGATGCCGTGGTAGGTGAGGTTCGAGACGAGGCTTTCCATGTAATCGCGGAAGACGGGCGCGTCGACCCACATCGTCCCGTGGAACTGTCGGTGGTGCGGGCTGACGCCGACATCGACGGTCGGCGTACGGAGATAGCCCGTCCGGTCGGCCGCGGCCCGAGCGAGCGACTCGGCGATGATGTGGTCGGTTCCCTCGGGAAGGTGCGGGCCGTGCTGTTCGGTCGAGCCGAGGGGGACGAGCGCGAGCGATTCCGTCTCGAAGTAGCTCCCGAGTTCGGGCCACGTCCGGGCTGCGAGCTCCATGTTGCCACTTGCGTCGAGGGTGGCTTGAACGTACGCACTCGGCTCTCGGGGGTGAATCCGCCACCATTCATATAAGGGAGGATAGAGAAGGTGGGGTATGGTTCGACTCACCACCGTGATGGACGCCCTCGCACCGCTGCAGTTCTCGGGCGAGTTCCTCCAGTACGCGATCGTCTTTTTCGTCCTCGCGATCATCGCCGCGGCGGTCGGCGCACGCGGCGTCGCGGGGATCTCGATGGAGATCGCCCGCATCTTCATCATCGTCTTCGTCATCCTCGCGATCGTCTCGCTGTTGCTCTGATCGCAAGCACCATCACCCCCTGACGCGTCGCGGGGAGCATGACGGTGCTTCTGACCGGCTACGAACCCTTCGCCGAGCACGAAACCAATCCCAGCGAGCGACTCGCAACCCGTCTCGACGGCGAGCGGATCGGGCGCCACGACGTGATCGGGCGCGTCCTCCCCGTCGAGTTCGACCGCGTGAGCGAGGAACTCGGATCGGCGATCGAGCGGGTCGATCCGGATCTCGTGCTCTCGATGGGTCTCGCGGCCGGCCGGAGCGCAATGGGCGTCGAGCGCGTCGCGCTCAACGTGGTCGACGCCGGCGGGACGCCCGACAACGACGGGGCGAGCCCACGCGACGAGCGGATCGACCCCGACGGTGCCGACGCCCATCTCGCGTCGATCCCGGTCGTCGCGTGCGTCGAGACCCTCCTCGAGGCCGGGATCCCCGCCCGGGTCTCGAACACCGCGGGCACCCACTGCTGTAATCACGCCCTCTACACCGCGCGGAGCGTGACCGACGCCCCCGCGGGGTTCGTCCACCTGCCGCTCACCCCCGAAATGGCGGCGAGCGAGGGGCGGGAGGCGGCGACGAGCGGCGGGTCGGTCCCGCCGAGCGTGGCCCTCGACACACAGCATCGGGCGATCGAACTGCTGCTCGAACGCTGTCAGAACGATCCGAGTGAATAGTAATTTCTGTCAAGCAGATATACATTATTTTCAACCCACCAGTCAATAGAACGCCACGACAATAGCTATACGGTGGGGGCGTCAAGGGCAAGTGCCGGAGACTCAGAGGCACCTACGACCGGGCACACGCTCCGGCGGTGGTTTCTCTCGCTTTTCGTCCGGTGACACGCACCGGTTCCACGACCGAGAGCGCGGAGAGCGGACGTCATCTAGATGGACGCATCTGGCGATCTTCTGAAACCGCGAGGATTGGGTGGCTGGGGAGGTGAGGTCCCGGATTCCTCCCGGCTGAAAGCCGGTAGGGATCGGGATGGGCCGACACGGATTTGAACCACGGTCGCAGACGAACTGCTCCCTGATTCAAATCCGTGCGGCGTAACCGCCCTGTCGAGTGACAGGGACAGTGGGCCGACACGGATTTGAACCGCGGACCTCCCGGTTATCAGCCGAGCGCTCAACCTGACTGAGCTATCGGCCCGAACGCACCTACACGTATTCCGGTGTGCTGTTTAAGGGTTTCTCTTTCGCCTACGACCCCTCGCCGTCGCGGACATCGTAGCTCTCCGAGCCGATGTCGACGGTGTCGTCGTCGCCGTCGGGAAACCCGTAGGTGTAGACGTTCCCGCTGACGAACCCATCCGTTTTCTTCTCGACGTAGGGCGTGATCACGAACCGCTTCAACAGCCCCCGCAGGGCGTAGCGACTCGGCGGCAGGACGAACAGGAAGCCGATCGCGTCGGTCACCAGCCCGGGGGTGAGCAACAGCGCGCCCGCGGCGATCAGAAAGCCCCCGTCGAGCAGTTCGTCGGTCGGGGGCCGGCCCTCGGCGAGCGCCCGCTGGAAGCGCCGGATCGTGTGTCGGCCCTCCGCGCGGACGAACAGCGTCCCCAGAAGCGCCGTCAGCACGACCAGCAGCACCGTTACCGGCCACGACAGCCAGTCGGCGACCACGATCAGGAAGATCGCGTCGACGAGGGGGACGATCAGCAACGCCGCCAGCAGGCGCTTCCACATACCCGTCCCTACCGGACGCGCGCTCAAAACGCTTTACATTGCGCGGGAGACAGGTCCACGGCCGATCAGGCGCTGGCCGCACACGGGGTCGTATCGAGTTCCGTCGCCAGCATGACGTTCGCGTACGCCCACGCCTCGCGCCGCCACGAGTCGGAGATCTGGGGCGTGTGTGCGAGGACGACACCGCTCTCGCCGCCCTCGACGGCGAACGACGCCGTGCGGCCGTCGGGGTCCGCAACGGTGACCGACGAGAGCGACCCGTTTCGCCGAGTGACGTTGTGGATGTACATATATCCCCTGCACTTGCTTGCACTACAGCCACGTATATCAATACACCGATCAGTTCGAGCGCGCGTACCGCTTCGAGGGCGAGGAGCACCGCTCCGATCGGAGGGCCTTAACGCGTGCCGGTCCTACCGCGGGCATGGACGACTCGGAGGCCGCGATCGACTGGCGTTCGTGGGAGGAGGGGCTCGGACTCGCCCGCGAGCGCGGGGACCCGATCGTGCTCTTCCTCTCGGCGACGTGGTGCGAGGAGTGTGCACGGATGGAGGCGACGACCCTCTCGAACCCCCAGATCCGCGCCAACCTCTCGGAGTTCGTCCCCGTCAAGGTCGACGCCGACCGCCGTCCTCGCGTGCGCGACCGGTACAACATGGGGGGGTTCCCCTCGACGGTGTTCTGCACCCCCGACGGGAAGATCCTCACCGGCGCGACCCAACTGGGTGTCGAGGGCCTGCGGGGCGTCCTCGAACGCGTTCGGGAGGTCTGGAGCGAGCGCTCGGATCCCGGACGCGTTCCACGGGCGCTCCGGGAGGACGACCCGCCGGCCGGCGACCTGGACGAGCGGGTCGAGAGCCGGATGGCGGGTCAGCTCGACGCCGCCTTCGACGCCGAGTACGGCGGCTGGGGCGACGCCCCCAAGTTCCCCCTCCCCCGGACGATCGAGTTCGCGCTGAAACGCGACCGCGAGGCCGCCCGCCGGACCCTCGAAGCGGTCCGCACGCACCTCCACGACGACTACGAGGGCGGCTTCTTCAGGTACGCCGGAAACCGCGACTGGAGCGACATCTCCCACGAGAAGCTCGCGGACGAGAACGCCGCCCTCCTCAGAGCCTTTGCCAACGCCTATCTCGCGACCGGCGAGGAGGCCGACAGGGAGACCGCCTCGCGGACGGTCGAGTACCTGACGACGACGCTGTGGACCGGCGAGGCGTTCGCCGCGAGCCAGGCACCCGGACCCGACGGCTCCTACGGCGCGCCCGAGGAGCGCACCGACCCGCCGGTCGACACGACCGTCTACGCCGGGTCGAACGCGCTGGCGATCGACGCGCTGCTCACGTACCACGCCTACACCGACGACGAGGGGGCGAGGCGGTTCGCCGAACGCGCCCTCGACGCCCTTGACGACCTGATCGACGGCGGGAGCGTCGCCCACTGTGCCGGCGGCGAGCGCGACCTGTTGAGCGATCAGGCGCGCGTCCTCCGGGCGCTCTCGACGAGCCGGGAGGTCCTCGGGAGCGAGGAGGCGCTCGCGACCGCACGAGCGGTCGCGGATCACACCATCGAGACGCTTCAGGTGGCGGACGGCCGGTTCCGGGACGGGCGAAGCGAGGGCGCGGGCCTGCTCGCGTACCCGCTGTACCCGCTGGATGCGACCGCCGAACTCGCCGACGGCCTGTGTGATCTGGCGCTCATCACGGGCGAGGAGCGCTACCGGACGGCCGCCCGTGAGGCGCTCGCGGCGTTCGCGGGCGCGAGCGACCGGATGGGACCCGAACTCGCGGGCTACGCGACGGCGGCCTCGCGGCTGGTCGACGAGCCGCTCGTGATCCGGGTCGGAGCGCCCGCCGGGTCGGACCTCCACCGCGCCGCCCTGCGGATCGCCGACCACGAAGCGGTGGTCGTCCCCGGGGCGAACTGCGAAGGGGCGCTCGCGAGCGTCGGCGAACGGACGGCCGATCCGGTGGCGACCCCCGCCGCCCTCGAACGGGCGGTGAGCGCGCTCTTCGCGAGCGGTCCCTGAGCGACAACGGCCGGTGTGTTTATACCCTTCGAATCGTAGAACGGAGCATGGCCAGCCTCAGGGATCTCGGCCTCTCGGAGTACGAAACCCGCGTCTATCGGGCGCTGTTGCGCACGGGTCCGACAACCGCGAAGGAGTTGTCGCGGGCGAGCGACGTCCCGATGGGGCGGATCTACGACGTGTTGAACAGCATCGAGGGACACGACCTCGTGCGGAGCCAGACGGCGAGCCGACCCAAGAAGTACGTCGCCGTCGAACCCGACACCGCCCTCGAACGCCTCTTGGAGGACAAGCGCCGCGAGGCCGAGGAGACCCTCGAGCGGTACGAGGAGCTCGTTGACGTGCTGAGCGACGAACTCGAGTCCGCCGAGCCGGTCGAGGAGCAGTTCTGGACGGCCGCCGTCGGCGAGAACGAGACGCTCGACCTGCTCTTAGAGCGCCTCGCCGCGGCCGACGAGACCGTCGTCATGGTCGTCGCCGACCGCTCGCCGCAGTTCGACCTCGGGGCGATCGGCGACGTCGTCACGGAGCGCCTGGAGGCCGCCGTCGAGCGGGGCGTCGACGTCTCCGTGCTGATGACCCCCGAGGTCGTCGAGAGCCTCCCCGGGAGCGTCGGCGAGCGCTACCGGTCGCGGCTCTCGGATCACCCCGCCTTCTCGGTGCGCACCACGGAGAACCTCGACGGGACGTTCAACCTCGTCGACGGCACGGAGGTCGTTCTGCAGGTGTCGAACCCCCTCCGGCCGGGCGAGGTCTTCGCCGTGATCGACCTGAAGGACCCCGCCTTCGCCGCCGAGATCCACGAGGAGTTCGCCCCGCGCTGGGAGGAGGCCGATCCCCTGTCGTTTTGAGCGGCGCTCTCCAACTAGGGATATGGAGGAGCCCAGCGACACGACGCCGAACCCGAGCAACGAGACCACGCGGGAGGTCTGCGAGCACTGTGGCGACGTCCTCGACCCGATGGAGTGGACGACCATCGAGGACGAACCGGGCTACGAGTCGTCGCTTCACTTCTGCGACGAGGAGTGTCTCGAGGCGTGGCGCGCGAGCGCGTGATACCCGCGGCCGCCGGTCGCGCTCCACCAAACGCATAGCGACGCCTTTGTATCCGCGCCACGAGAAGGGCCGGTGATGGACGCGCCGCTGTGGACCGAGACGCACGCCCCGACGCTCGCGGAGCTCCCACAGGAGGGGGTCAGGGAGTACCTCACGCGGGCGACCGAGGAGCCGATCAACCTCGTCCTCTACGGCCCGAAGGGGGCCGGCAAGACCGCCGCCGTCCGCGCGCTCGCCCACGAGGCCCACGACTCGGAGAACGACCTCGTCGAGATCAACGTCGCGGACTTCTTCGGCATGACCAAAAAGGAGATCAGCGAGGACCCCCGATTCGCCCCGTTCATCACGCCGAAACGACGGCGCGAGACCTCGAAGGCGGGCCTGATCAACCACGTCCTGAAGGAGTCGGCGAGCTACCCGCCCGTCTCGGGCGACTACAAGACCATTCTACTGGATAATGCCGAGGCGATCCGCGAGGACTTCCAGCAAGCCCTCAGGAGGGTGATGGAGCGCCACCACGAGGCCGCCCAGTTCGTCATCACGACGCGCCAGCCCGCGGCGCTGATCGCGCCCATCGTCTCGCGGTGTTTCCCGGTGGCCGTGCGCGCGCCGACGACCGCCGAGATCGTCGAGGTGCTCGAACGGATCGCCGAGCGCGAGGGGGTCGAGTACGACCGCGAGGGACTGGAGTACGTCGCGGGCTACGCCGAGGGCGACCTCCGGAAGGCGATCCTCGGCGCGCAGACGACCGCCGAGGCCGACGGCGAGATCACGATGGAGGCGGCCTACGAGGCGCTGGGCGGCGTCGGAATCGACGACCGGGTCAGCGACATGCTCGTCAACGCCGAGAACGGGAAGTTCACCGACGCCCGCAAACTGCTCGACGAACTGCTGATCGACGAGGGCTACGACGGCGGCGAGGTGCTGGAGGACGTCCTCGCCGTCTCCCGATCGCGCTACGACGGTGCGGATCTGGCCGCCCTCCACCGGCGGGCCGGCGAGATCGACATGGACCTGACCGAGGGCACGAGCGACCGGATCCAGATCGGGCAGTTGCTCGCCGAGCTGGGCGCCGACTGATACCGTCGGTCACGGGACCGTCGACGGCGACGGTCGATTTGAAGGGCACGAGCGCGTTCCCTGCCCGTCGTCCCCACCGGCTTGGTCCGTGTGTTTGACCGACGGTACGAGCGCCGAACCCCGCCACGCGGGCCGAAGCGGTCGGGATCGGGTGCAAGCAGGGCCTTTAACTATCGGTGTCCGGACAATAGGGGTGTGTATGGTTGTCACTGAAGGAGGATGGCCGATATACGGTAGTGGCTGTTACGCCGGCCGGGGAACCGCGCGATGAGCGTGCGGATCCCCCGACCGATCAGCGACTTCTTCACCGCGCTGGGCGCGGGCGCGAGCCGACTCGTCCAACGGTATCTCCCCGACGCGTTCATCTTCGCGCTGCTCCTGACGTTCGCGACGATGGCGCTGGCCGTCGCGCTCACGCCCTCGGGCCCCGCGGCGGTCACGGCCCAGTGGGGCGAGGGGTTCTGGTACGTCATCCAGTTCTCGATGCAGGCCTCGCTCGCGCTGTTGACCGGCTGGGCGCTCGCCGACTCGCCGCCGGTCAAGCGGGTGTTGCGACGGCTCGCGAGGGTCCCGAGTTCACAGCGGCAGGCGATCCTCGCGACGGCGGTCGTCGGCCAACTGGTGGGGCTGTTCCACTGGGGGGTCGTCCTCATCGCCGGGGCGATCTTCGCCCGCGAGGTCGGGATCGCGATGGACCGAAAGGGGATCGGGGTCCACTACCCGCTGCTCGTGGCGACCGCCTACGCCGGGTTGCTGCCGTGGCACCAGGGGCTCTCGGGCGCGTCCTACCTGCTGAGCGCGACGCCGGGGCACTTCCTCGAGGGCACGATCGGGGTGGTGCCGGTCTCGGAGACCATGTTCACGCTCGCGAACCTCGCCACCGTCGGTGCGGTCGTCGTGTTGACGCTCGTGCTCATGCCGCTCATGGCCCCCGAGGAGGATCGGGTCACGATCCCCGAGGAGAAACTCCGCAAGGCCGGCTCGGACGTGATGGCCGACGGCGGCCGGCCGGCCGCCGAGGACGCGGCGCTGAAGCGGGTCGTCGTCGACAGCAACGCGCTGTGTATCGGCACGGGCGTGCTCATCTGGGTCTACCTCGGCTACGTGTTCGCCACCTCGCCGTTCACCGAGGCGCTGGACATCAACCTCTTCATCTCCGGGATGCTCGGGCTCGGCTTCGTCTTTCACGCCTCCTTTCGGAGCTTCTTCGAGGTGTTCCGCGAGGCCATCGAGGGGGCGAGCCAGGTGATCATCCAGTTCCAGTTCTACGGCGGGATCATGGGGATCATGGCCGCCTCCGGACTGGCGGAACTGATCGCGTCGACCGCCGCCGAGTACGCCACCGAGACGACGTGGTACCTGCTGGTGTTCGTCTCGGCGGGCGTCGTCAACTTCTTCGTCCCCTCGGGCGGCGGGCAGTGGACCGTCACCGGCGAACTGCTGGCCGCGGCGACCCGGAACATCCCCGGAACCGACGTCGAGACGATGATGGTTGCCTTCGCGATGGGCGATCAGTGGACCAACATGATCCAGCCGTTCTGGGCGATCCCCGTCCTGGGGATCGCCGGGCTCTCCATCAGGGACATGATGGGCTACGTGGCCGTCCTGTTCGTCTTCAGCGGGGCCGTCTTCGGGGTGGGCACGCTGCTGATGGGCTACGGGATACTCTGAGGTGATCGATGGATGGCAACACACACCGAGACCGAAACGGCCTCGTCGGGAACCGACCGGGAGTTCGTGCCCTTCTTCGGGCGGTTCTTCCCGGAGTCGCTCGCGCTGTCGGTGCTGCTGGCGCTCGCGGCGCTTCTCGTCACGATCCCGTATCTGGCCCCCCTCGAACAGCTGGAGCTGTTCGCGACGGGCTTTTACGACCTGTTCGTCCTCCAGATGGCGCTGATCCTCTACTGGGTCCTCTCGGCGACCGTCGTCGGGGCGCGGCCCGTCGGCGCGCTGTTCGACCGGATCGCGCGCGCGATCCCGACGAGCCAGCCCGCGATCGTCTACTCGACGGGCCTGCTCGCGCTGGCGTTCGGCTGGGTCAACTGGGCGCTCGGCCTCCTCGGGGGCGTGTTCGTCGGGCGGCGGCTCTGTCGGCGTGCCCGCGAGGAGGGCGTCGCGGTCCACTACCCCGCCGTACTGACCGCCGGCCTGCTCTCGCTCGTGCTCGCGAACCAGGGCCCCTCCAGCCCGGGCGCGTTGCTGATGGCCGATACGAGGGTCGCCGAGATGACCGGCTTTCTCGACGGGTCGGCGACCCTCGCCGTGAGCGAGTTCCTCCTCGCGCCGGCGAACCTCGTCCCCAGCGTCGTCCTGGTCGTGACGCTGCCGCTGGTGCTGGTCGCCCTCGCCCCCGGCGCGGAGGCGAACCGGGCGGAGATCGAGGGCGAGTCGATACTCGAGGGCACCATCGCCGAGACGTTCGACCACTACTCCCTCCCCTCGAAGGGGGAGTACACGCCGGCCGACCTGCTCGAACAGTCGCGGCTCGTCTCGCTGGTGGCGGTGGCCATCGGCCTCGGTTCGGCCGGGCTGTACTTCGCGGCCGGCGGGGCGCTGACGCTGTTGTGGCTGCTGTTCACCCTGATGATACTCGGCCTGCTCGTCCACGTCCGCCCGATGGCGTTCAGGAGCAAGACCACCCGTGCGACCCGGTGGGCGAACCACGTCGCGATCCCGTTCATGCTCTACGCGGTCGTCTTCGCGCTCCTCTCTGCGGCGGGCCTCTACGGGGCGATCGGCGACGCTCTCGGGGGCGCTCTCGGGGCGTTCCTCGCGGCGCTCGGAGTCGGCCTCCTGGTCCCGGACCCCGCGTCCGTCTGGGTCCTGGTGGGTCCGGCGCTGGTCGCCGCGGGGTCGGACCTCGTCGCCTCGATCACCGCCGTGATGTACGGTGCGGGGCTCTCGAACCTCTGGCTCGGCTTTCTCTTCTGCGGGATCCTCTCGATCCGCGGGTTCGACTGGCGCGAGTTCGCCCGGTACGCGGCCGTCGTCTCCGTCTACGTCGTCGTCGTCGTGGGCGCGTCCCTGCTCGTCCTCTGAACCGGGCCCGTAGCCTAATCACGGTCGGCGGCCAACCACGGGCATGACGACGCTCTCGGAGACGCGGATCGAGAACCGCTACCGGGTCCAGCCCAACCACGCGAACAACTACGAGTCGCTCCACGGCGGCACCCTGATGAAGTGGATGGACGAGGTCGGCGCGATGGCCGCCATGCGCTTCGCCGGCGAGTCCTGCGTGACCGCGGGCGTGACCGAACTCGACTTCCAACAGCCGATACCGATCGGCGAGACCGCGCGGATCGAGGCCTACGCCTACGACGCTGGACGGACGAGCGTGCGGGTCCGGATCCGTGCGTGGCGCGAGAACCCCCGGACCGGCGAGGCGGCGCTCACGACGGAGGCGTCCTTCACGTTCATCGCGATCGACGCGGACGGCTCGCCCGTCGCGGTTCCCGACGTGACGGTCGAAACCGACGAGGAGCGCGATCTCCGGGACGTTGCACGCGACGCCGAGCACTAACCCAGCACCAGAACGTAGCGCGTCAGCGACCGATGGACGCGACGCTCGAAGCGCTCCTCGACGGTCCAGCCCGCGCTCTCGGCGGCCCCGGCCCAGGAACGATCCGCGACCACGACGGCGCGGGGCGCGAGGCGGCGAGCCTCGGCGAGCGCTCCTTCGACGAGCGCCGCGAGATCGCCCTCGACCTTCGACTGGCGGCCGTAGGGGGCGTCGAACACCACCCCGTCGACCGACCCGTCGCGAAGTGGGATCCGGGTGGCGTCGCCGCGAAATAGGTCGAACCCGACGCCGTAGTGGGCGAGGTTCTCGCGCGCGCCCCGCACCATCTTCCCCTGGGCGTCGGCCCCGATCACCCGTGCGCCGACCAGTCCGGCCTCGACGAGCACGCCCCCGGTGCCACACATCGGGTCGAGGACCGTCGCATCGGGGCCCGCGCCGACGACGTTCGCGATCGCCCGAGCGAGGAGGGGGTCCATGCTGCCGGGCTGGAAGAACGGCTTGTCGGTCGGCATCCGCTCGCCGAAGTCGCGTCGGCTCTCGGCGGCGAGCCAGCCCAGCGCGCAGATCCCGTCTCCCGGTGTCCCGGATCGGACACCGCTCGACCGTTCCGCGGAACGGGGTTCCGCGCCGTCGGCGGAGAAAACGGCCCGGAGCTCGTGATCCGGATCCTCCAGATCGACCGAGAACCCACGATCGACCAGCACGGAGCCCAGTTCGCGCTCGGCGCGCTGGGTGTCGACCGCCGTGTCCCGCACCCGGCGGGCGCGAACCCTGACCGATCCCTCGCGGTCGATCCCCGCGAGTTCGAGCAGGAGGCGCGCCGAGTCGATCTCCCCGCTGGTGGTCCCGAGCAGTTCGCTCGCGCGGTGCGTGTAGGCGAGTCCTCGAACGCTTCGAGCGTCGATCCCGCGGGCGGTCGCCAGCCCGGGCGCGAGCGGGGAGACGGCGCTGGCGGCGGAACGCGCCTCACACCGGGCGAACGCGTCGTCCTCGCCGGCGAGTTCCAGCAGGTACACGCCCCGTTCTCGCTCGGATAGCGTAATCAGCGTGCCGGTCACGCGATGGCTGTCGAGAACGGGCGGGACGTCTCGATCGGCCCGGACCGGTGGACTAAGCCGCAGGCGAACCGGATCAGGCGCCGGGACCGTAATCGGGGCTGATGTCGTCGCGCAGACGTGCCTCGGCCGAGAGCTGGTGGGCGTGGGTGCCCTCGAGCTCGCAGATCTTCGCGGCCCACGGCGCGATCCGGGCGGCGCCCTCCGCGGTCGCCTCCTGGTGGGTGAGCGTCTTCGTGTAGGTGCCGACCCAGATGCCGCCGCTGTAGCGCGCGACCTCGAGGGTCGGCAGCGAGTGGTTCGTTCCCACCGCCTTGTCGCCGAAGACGACCGGCGAGTGCTCGCCCAGGAAGAGCGAGCCGTAGTTGGTGAGGTCCTCGACGATCGAGCGCGGCTCGTCGATCATCACCTGGAGGTGCTCGATCGCGTAGTCGTTGACGACCTCGACGGCGTCGTCCATCGTCTCGGCGACGACGACCTCGCCGTTGTTCTCCCAGCACTCCCCGGCGACGTCCGCGGTCCGGATCTCCGAGAGGCCGTCGTGGAAGGCCTCGACGGCCGCCTCCGCGACCGCTCGATCCGTGGAGACGAGGATCGGACGAGAGTTGGGGTCGTGTTCGGCCTGTGCGAGCAGGTCGGTCGCGACGAGGTCGGGGTCGGCGCTCGAGTCGGCGAGGACCAGCACCTCCGACGGCCCGGCGAGGAAGTCGATGCCGACGTGGCCGAACACCTGGCGTTTGGCCTCGGTGACGAAGACGTTGCCCGGGCCGGTGACCTTCGCGACCCCCGGCACGGAGTCGGTGCCGTAGGCCATCGCGCCGATCGCCTGCGCGCCGCCGATGCAGTAGATCTCGTCGGCGCCGGCCCGATCCATCGCGTACAGCTGGGCGGGCTGGATCGTGCCGTTCTCCTGGGGCGGCGCGCAGGTGACCACGCGCTCGACGCCCGCGACCTTCGCGGGGACGATCGACATCGCGGGCGCGGCCACGAGCGGGTGGCGGCCGCCGGGGACGTACGTGCCCGCGGACTCGACGGGAACGATCCGCTGGCCCAGTCGAACCCCCTCCTCGAACTCGCGTTCGAAGCCCTCGATGTGCTCGCGCTGTTCCTCGTGGAACTCCCGGACGTTCGCGACGGTGTTGTCGATGGCCTCGCGGTCGGCCGACGAGAGCTCCTCGCGTGCGGCCTCGATCTCGTCGTCGTCCACGCGAAAGCGCTCGCGTTCGACGCCGTCGAACTCCTCGGTGAACGCGGCGACCGCCTCGTCGCCCCGCTCCCGTACCTCCCCGAGGATGTCCTGTACCGATTCGGTGACCTCCCGATCGATCGAGATCGACGCGCTCTCGGTCCGTTTGAGATACTCGACGTTGGCGCACATGCTCGGGGGAGAATCGTGAGGGATCCGCTTTAAGGCTGTGACTGCGGCCACCGTAGCCTTCGTCCCCGTCGATAACGGTTAGGCGTCCGGGACGGTACGGGAAGCATGCACACGGATCGGACCGTCATCGTGACGGGCGCGAGCGGCGGGATCGGCCGCGAGATCGGGTTGCGGCTCCTCGACGAGGGGGCGAACGTCGTGCTCGCGGCCCGGAGCGACGGGATCTACGAAACCGCCGAGGACTCCGGCGCGGGCGAGCGCGCCCTGCCGGTCGAGACCGACGTGACCGACGAGCGATCGGTCAGGGCGACCGTCGACGAGGCGCAATCGACCTTCGGCGGTATCGACGCGCTCGTGAACAACGCCGGGATCGCCGGCCCGACCGCGCCGGTCGAGGAGGTCTCGCGCGAGGAGTGGGACCGGACGATGGCGGTCAACGTCACCGGACAGTTCCTGCTGGCGAAACACGCCGTGCCCGCGCTCCGGGAGAGCGACCGGGCGAGCATCGTCAATGTCGCCTCGATCAGCGGGAAGCGCCCCCTCGAGGGGAGGGCCCCGTATACGGCCTCGAAGACGGCGGTGATCGGTCTCACCAGGACGCTCGCGTTCGAACTGGGCGAGGACGGCGTGACGGTCAACGCGGTCTGTCCGGGCGCGACGCGGGGCCCGCGCATCGAGCGCGTGATCGAGCGCCAGGCCGAGAGGCGCGGCGTGAGCTACGAGGAGGCGAAACGGGCGACCTTCACCGACGACGCCGCGCTGGGCGAGCTGGTCGGGCCCGAGGACGTCGCCGCGCTGGTGTCGTTCCTCCTCGGGCCCGACGCCCGCCACATCACCGCCCAGGACGTGAACGTCGACGCCGGGACCGTCTGGTACTAGCCGAGCGAGTCGTATCGGGCTTCGAGGGGTTCGATGTCCTCGAGCAGTTCGACCTGCCTGGTGAGGGCGCTGACGGCGTAGCGCTCGCCCGCGTCGCCGTAATCGACGACGTAGAACGGCGTGTAGACGAGTTCGAGCCGGTCGATCGTGGACTCCGGGCGCCTGACCGGGCGGTAGGTCCGGTCGAGATAGGGGAAGATCCAGTCGCGCCACCGGTCGGTCGCCCCGTCTTCGGAGACCGCCGCCGGGAGGACGGACGCGGGCGAGACGTCGACCGTCACCCGGTCGGGCGGGTCCACGTCCACCTCGCCGACGCGGCCGGTGATCCCGTCGATACCGACGAGGAACCTGACCGTCCGCTCGCCGCGGACGAGCCGATCGAGTTCGACCGTCGTGTACGCCAAATAATCCGGATAGTACACCGTCGTGACGGTTTCGGGCTCGTACCCGCGGCCGATCAGTTCGCGGATCGTCGCGGAGAGGTACGTCCGGACCGTCAGCCTGTCGGTTCGATCGACGGCGGCGGCCTCCTCGAGTTGCGGGGCGAACGCCCTGATCTCCATCGGGGAAACACACGGGACGAGCCGTATCAGCTATTCGGTCCGGTCCGAAGCCCCGCCGTCGGTACTGGCTTCCCGGCCGCCGAACACCTCGTTCACGTGCGAGGTCGGCAACGGCTCGGTGAACCGGTTCGCGAGGAACGTCCCGAGACAGCTCGCGATGAAGCCAATCCCGGTCGCGGCGAACGGGTTCTCGTTGTACGGATACCACCCGGCGTAGAGCCCGGCCTGCGGACCGAGGTGGATCGCGAAGTAGACCGCGAACCCGAGGGCGAACCCGGCGATCGCGGCCCGCTTCGAGGTCGTCTCCTCGAAGCTGCCGACGAAGTACGGGCCGCTGTACGCCGAGATGATGCCGCCGATCCCGACCCACATGAACACCGAGAGGTACTGCGGCGGCACGGTGACGGCCGCGACGGCGACGACGGTCACGACGACCGTCGACGCGCGCGAGATCCACAGCGCCTTCTGCCCGACCGCCGCGCTGTTTGGATCGCCGCCCTTCCAGGGGACGTACGTCTTCCGGTACAGGTCGTTCGCGAACACCTGCGAGACGGCGATGATGAGCCCGTCGGCGGTCGAGATGATCGCGCTCAGGATCGCGACGCCGAGGAACGCGGCGACGACCGCGGGCATCGTCTCGACGAACAACACGGGGATGATCGCGTCGGGGTTCTCGATCCGTATCCCCTGTGCCGCCCCGAGCACCCCGCCGAGGAACATCAGCGGCAGCGCCATCCCGGCGATCGAGGCGACCACCATGAACTTCTTGATGTACTGGGTGCCCTTGATCGCGAAGAACTTGTTGCCGAGATGCGGCTGGGCGGTGAAGCCGATGTGGGCGACGAACAGCAGGACGATCACCCACCAGCTGGCGAAGATGGGGTTGTCGGGATCGGTGTGGCTGTCCCACTGCTGGCCGGAGTCGAGCGCGGCGTTGACTGCGCCGACCCCGCCGTCGAGCCCCCAGCCCGTGGCGAACATGACGACGATCAGCCCCGTGATCGCGACCATGATCGCGCCCTGGACCGCGTCGGTGATGATGTCGGCGTGGCTCCCGCCGGCGACCAGGTAGAGGAGGAGGAGCCCGCCGGCGAACCAGATGCCGAACTCGTAGGGCAGGCCGAGGATGGCGTCGAACATCCAGCCGGCGGCGACGATCTGCGCCATGACGTAGAACAGCAAGAACAGCGCGATGCTCGCGGCGAGAAGCCGCAACAGCGGACTCCCGTACCGATCACCGAGGAAGTCGGGGATCGACTGGGAGTTGAAACGGTCGCCGACCTTCTTGGTGATCCGGGCGACGAGCATCATCCCGAGGTAGATTCCGATGGGGTAGATCAGCGCGTAGTAGCCGGCTTTGAACCCCATGTCGTAGGCCATCCCGGGGATCCCCATGAACGTCGACCCGCTCGCGACCGTCGCCGCGTACGCGAACGCCAGCGCGAGGAAGCCGAACCCCCCGCGGGCGGTCGCGTAATCGTCCTGGGTATCGGTTCGCTGCCAGCCCCAGTAGCCGAGCCCGAGGATCAACACCACGTACAGCACGAGGAACGCCCACCCGTACGTAATCACCGCCTCGGTCGCCATCAGGACTCACCCCGACGCCGGCGCGATCGGCGGTCCGTGCGTTCCTCCAGGAGGTCCTCCAGTTTCAGGACCCACACGGCGACGCAGGCGAAGTACAGGGCGGTCGTTACCGTGAGTACCTCTAGCACGTTCATCGATGGCGCGTGTACAGCCACGTCGGTAATAAAGACGGTGGATGTCTCGACCGATAGCCGCAGTAGGGCTCTCGGCTCGGGGGACTCGATTCGGACGAGGGCCGTCCGCGTGGTTCCCGCATGACCGAACCCGGGAGGTCTTCGGGCGTTCACGCGAGCCTCGTCGGACGCCGGCGACCGCGACGGGTCTCCACCAACCTTTATAAAGGTTAAATACATCTTATAAAGAGAACGATGGACCCAAAGGAGACTATTAACATCGAGAACGTCGTCGCGTCGACGGGCATCGGACAGGAACTCGACCTCCAGAGCGTTGCGATGGACCTCGAAGGGGCCGACTACGACCCCGAGCAGTTCCCCGGACTCGTCTACCGCACGCAGAACCCCAAGTCGGCGGCGCTCATCTTCCGCTCGGGCAAGATCGTCTGTACGGGCGCAAAGAGCACCGACGACGTCCACGAGAGCCTCCAGATCGTCTTCGACAAGCTCCGTGATCTGGAGATCCAGGTGCAGGACGACCCCGAGATCGTCGTCCAGAACATCGTCACCAGCGCGGACCTGGGGCGCAACCTCAACCTGAACGCGATCGCGATCGGGCTGGGCCTCGAGAACATCGAGTACGAACCCGAGCAGTTCCCCGGACTGGTCTACCGCCTCGACGAGCCGAAGGTCGTCGCCCTGCTCTTCGGCTCGGGCAAGCTCGTCATCACGGGCGGCAAACAGCCCGTCGACGCCGAACACGCCGTCGACAAGATCGTCTCCCGGCTAGAGGAACTCGGCCTCCTCGAGTAGCCGGATGGTCCTCGACGCCCTCCTCACCCTCGCTGCGAGTTTTCTGGTGATCGGGCTCGGCTTCTGTCTCACGCTCCACATCGCCGCCCGGTACGTCCTGGGCGACGTGCCGATCAGGAACGCGCTCGCGGGCTTCGTCCCCGCCGCGATCGTCGTCGCGCTGACGCTCGCGGGCCAGCCGGTTCCGGCGGCGGCCCTCGCGCTCGCCGCCGAGGTGATCGTCGTCCAGTCGGTCTACGACGTTTCGTATCGTCGCTCGGGGTTCATCACCGTGGTCCACTTCACCGTGAGCTTCCTGCTCGGGTTCGCCCTGCAGAACCTCCTGGCGCTGCTCGGGACGGCCCCGACATGAACCTCAAAGCGACGGTCTGGAACGCGAAGGAGGGGCGGCCACGGACGCCGGTGCGGATCGTCGCCGGCGTCGTGATCCTCGCCATCGTGACCGGTCTGCTGACGATCCCGCCGCTGTTCGTCCTCTCGTTGCTGGAGGTAGGGCTGCTCGCGGGCGCCGGCGTCGGCGCCATGCTGCTCTCGACCGGCCTCGGGGGGGTCGCCGCCGTCGTCGGCGTCTGGCTCGCCGGCCGGTACGTCGATCGGCGGCGATTCGCCGACTTCGGGTTCGGGGTCGACCGGGCGTGGTGGATCGACTTCGGGTTCGGGCTGGCGCTCGGCGGGCTGTTGATGACGGGGATCTTCCTCCTCGAACTCGCGCTGGGCTGGATCGAGGTGACGGGGGCGTTCGCGGGCGAGGCGCTGCTCTCGGCGCTCGTGGCGAGCCTGCTGCTCTTTCTGATCGTCGGGGTCTACGAGGAGTTGCTCCTCCGGGGCTACCTGCTGACGAACCTCGCGGAGGGCGCCCGCGGCCTCCTCGGGATCGGGGGCGCGGTCGCCTTCGCGATCCTCGCCTCGTCGCTCGTCTTCGGCGCGCTCCACGCGAGCAACCCCAACGCCACCCTCGTGAGCACGCTCTCGATCTCGTTTGCGGGCGTGATGCTCGCGCTGGGCTACGTGCTGACGGGCGACCTCGCGATCCCGATCGGCCTCCACATCACCTGGAACCTCTTTCAGGGCACCGTCTACGGCTTCCCCGTCAGCGGCCTCGACCTCGGCGCGAGCCTCGTCGGGATCGAACAGGGCGGCCCCGCGGTCGCGACCGGCGGCTCGTTCGGGCCCGAAGCGGGGTTGCTCGGGTTCGGCGCGATGGTCGTCGGCTGTCTGGCGACCGTCGCGTGGGTGCGGTGGCGCTACGGGGCGATCGGGGTAGAGGAGGACGTCGCGCTTCCCGATCTGCGCTGATCACTCGACCAGCCGCTCGATCTCGGTGACGAGGATGCCGCTCGCACCCAGTTTCTTGATCTCGGTGATCGTCTCGAAGACGTCGCGCTCGTCGACGACGACGTGGACCGCGACCATGCCCTCCCCCGCGATGTCCATCACCGTCGGCCCGCCGAGTCCGGGAAGCGCCTCGCGGATCTCCTCGACCCGATCCTCGGGCGCGTTGAGCATGAGATACCGCTTGCCGTTCGCCGTCAGCACGGACTCGAGCGCGGTGCGGAGCTGTTCGACCTTCGGGTCGTCCGTGACGTCCTCGCGGGCGAACAGGCGCACGGAGCTCTCGAGGACCTCGTCGACGATCCCCAGCCGGTTCATCCGCAGGGTCGTCCCCGTCGAGGTGATGTCGACGATGGCGTCGGCCATCTCGACGTGCGGGGTGAGTTCGGTCGCGCCGGTGACCTCGACGATCGAGACCTCGACGCCCTTCTCGGCGAAGTACCGCCGGGTGATCCGGGGAAACTCGGTCGCCACCGACTTCCCCTGGAGGTCCGCGACCGAGGAGATATTGCTCTCCTCGGGCGCCGCGAGCACGAGCCGACACTTCCCGAACTCCAGGTCGAGCAGGTCCGGCAGGTCGTGACCGCTCTCCCTGGCCTGATCGAGCCCCGTGATCCCGACCTCGGCCGCGCCGTCGGCGACGTACTCGGGGATGTCCGCCGCGCGGGCGAAGAGAAGCGACACGTCGGGGTCGACGGTGTCGGCGTAGAGTTTGCGCTCGGCGCCGTTCTCGACGTGGAGCCCGGCGCGTTCGAGCAGGGAGACGGTCGGCTCGTGGAGTCGGCCCTTGTTCGGAACGGCGATCTGCATACCCCCATCTCGTCCGGGGGCGGCAACTGCCTTGCGATGCGCTTCGACGGGCCCTCTCGGAACGATCGGGTCGGGAACGGCGCGCTCGGACGGCTCCTCCGTCGTCGGGGTGACCTTCATGGGTCCGGGGCGCGAATCACGTCGGGATGGAGTTCGCAATCTTCGGCGCCGGCGGTATCGGCGCGTATCTCGGGGCGAGGCTCGCGGACGCCGGCCACGACGTCTCTCTCATCGCCCGTGGCGACCACCTCGCGGCCCTCCGATCGGACGGGCTTCGCGTCGAGAGCGTCGCCGGGGACACCGCCGTCGACCTCCCCGCGACCGACGACCCCGGCGAGATCGGCCCGGTCGACTGCGTCCTGTTCACGGTGAAGGCCTACGACACCCGCGAGGCCGCGGCCGATCTCGACCCGCTGATCGGCCCGGAGACGGCCGTGGTTTCCTTCCAGAACGGCGTCGACAACGAGCGGTGGATCGCCGAGGCGGTCGGCGAGTCCCACGTCGTCGGCGGGGTCGCGTACGTCTTCTCGACGATCCAGTCGCCGGGCGTGGTCGCACACACGGGCGGGCCGGCCCGCTTCGTCTACGGCGAACTCGACGGCTCGCTGACGGCCCGCATCGACGCGCTCGACGACGCCCTCTCGGGGTGCGACGGCGTCGAGGCCGTGCTGGCCGACGACGTCCGCGTGGAGCTCTGGCGGAAGTTCGCGTTCATCTGCGCCCAGTCGGGCATGACGGCGGCGACCCGAAAGCCCATCGGCGCCATTCGCGAGACGGCCGCGTCCTGGCGGATGTACCGTCGGGTCGTCGAGGAGGTCGTCGCCGTCGCGCGGGCCTCGGGCGTGGATCTCCCCGCGGACACGGTCGAGGAGTGGGTCGCGTTCGCCCGGGACCTCGATCCGGGGATGTGTTCCTCGCTGCACTACGACCTGACCCACGGGAAGCGCCTGGAACTCGACGCGCTCAACGGGGCGGTCGTCCGCCACGCCGAGGCGGCGGGCGTCGACGTCCCGATGAACGAGGCCGTCGAGGCGGTTTTGCGCCCCTGGAGCGACGAACGGGCCGAGTGAGTTCGGGGAAGGACCGGCAGATTGAGGCGACCACGACGGGAAACGGGAGACATGACGACACTACGGATCGCGGACGGGCGGGTCCTCCTGCCCGACATGACCGTCGAGCGCGCGGACGTCCTCGTGGATCGGGAGGCGGGCGAAATCCTCGCGGTCGGCGATCCCGATGAACTACCGACAGGCGACGAGCGGTTGGACGCCGCCGGTTCGCTGGTGATCCCCGGCCTCGTCAACGCCCACGGCCACGCCGCGATGACGCTTCTCAGGGGGTACGCCGACGACAAACCCCTCGACGCGTGGCTCCAGGAGGACATCTGGCCCGCCGAGGCCGAACTCACCCCCGAGGACGTGCGCGCGGGCGCGGAACTGGGGATCGTCGAGATGATCAAGTCCGGCACGACGGCCTTCGCGGACATGTACTTCGAGGTCCCCGAAATCGCCGCCGCCGTCGAGGAATCGGGAACCCGCGCGCGACTCGGCCACGGGATCGTCACGGTCGGCAAGGACGACGAGGACGCGCGCGCGGACGTCGAAGAGAGCATCGAAGTCGCCCGGGAGTTCGACGGCACAGGAGAGAAGCGGATTTCGACGGCGGTGATGCCCCACAGCCTCACGACGGTCTCCGAGGAGCACCTCGCCCGCGCGGTCGAGGGCGCCCGCGAGGCCGGCGTGCCGGTCCACTTCCACGCCAACGAGACCCGCGAGGAGGTCGACCCGATCGTCGAGGAACGGGAAATGCGGCCGCTCGAATACGCCGCCGAACTCGGGTTGCTGAGCGAGGAGGACTTCCTCGCCCACGGCGTCCACCTCGACGGGCGGGAGATCGAGTTGCTCGCCGAAACCGGGATGGGAGTCGTTCACTGCCCGGCCTCGAACATGAAGCTCGCCAGCGGTATGGCCCCCGTTCAGGCGATGCTCGACGCGGGCGTCACCGTAGGGCTGGGCACCGACGGCGCGGCCTCGAACAACGACCTCGATCCCTTCGACGAGATGCGAGACGCGGCGATGGTCGGCAAGCTCGCGGCTTCGGACGCGAGTGCTGTCCCCGCCGAGGCGGTCGTTGAGATGGCGACCACGGGAAGCGCCGAGGCGATCGGGATCCGATCAGGGAAAATCGAAGCGGGTGCGAACGCGGACCTCGCGGTCGTGGACTTCGAGAAACCACACCTCACGCCCGCCCACGACCCCGTGAGCCACCTCGCGTACGCGGTGCGGGGCTCGGACGTGCGCCACACGGTCTGTGACGGCGAGGTGCTCATGCGCGACCGGGAGGTGCTGACGCTCGACGAAAAACGGGTGCGCGGGACCGCCGAGAGGCGGGCGAGGGAACTGGCCGAACGCGCCTAACGGTAGACCATCACGGCGATACCGGCCGCGATCAACAGCAGGCCCCACCACAGCGAGTCGAAGGGCAGCACCTTGAGGAGCAGCGTGACGAGCCCCGAACTGAGAAGCGACCAGCCGATCGTGGTCCGGTAGCCTGAGTCGGTGTAGCTCATACGAGTCGCCTCGTGGGCCGAACGCAAAGGTCTACGCCCTGCCGCTGAACGGTTCGGTTTTGCCGTCGGCGGTCGTAGACCGGACATGGCCATCAGAAACCCGCTGTCCGAGCGGGCGTGGCGACGCCACGCGAACCCTTACAGCGGCGCGACGCGCGTGCTCGCGGGCGCGGCACTGCTGCTCGCGCTCTATCGCCACGCGTGGAAATCCCTCGGGGCGGTGATCGCGTTCCTCGCCCTCAACCCCGTCCTCTTTCCCGAACCCAAGGACACCGACAACTGGCTGAGCGAGGGCGTCCTCGGGGAGCAGGCGTGGATCGCCGAGGGGAATCCGGTGTTCGGGACGGGCTATCCCGAGGTACTCAACGCGATCAACGTCCCGCTGTATCTCTACACCCTGTATTCGGCGTACCGCCGGTACCCGATCCGGACGCTCGTCGGCTTTCTCGTCACCTTCGCGCTCAAACTCCTGTTCGTCGACGCGATGGCCCGGTATCATCGTGATCGGCGCGGCCTTCGGTAGGGTTTTGGGCGCGGACCGCTCACCCGAAACCATGAGTCAGACGGCGTATCCCCCGATCAGCGAGCACCTCGACGACGTCGAGGCCGCTCGCGAGGAGGGCCGACGCAAGATGGACTGGGCGTTCCAACACATGCCGATCCTCACGCACCTCCGCGAGGAGTTCCGCGAGAGCGAACCCTTCGCGGGCCAGACCATCGGAATGGCGATGCACGTCGAGGCCAAGACCGCAAACCTCGTCGAGACGCTGGCCGACGGCGGCGCGGAGGTCGCGATCACGGGCTGTAACCCGCTCTCGACGCACGACGACGTCTCGGCCGCCCTCGACGCCCACGAGAACATCACCTCGTATGCCGTTCGCGGCGTCGACGACGAGGAGTACTACGCCGCCATCGAGTCGGTCATCGCCCACGAACCCTCCATCACGGTGGACGACGGGATGGACATGGTCGCGGCGATCCACGACGAGCATCCCGACCTGATCGACTCGATCCTCGGTGGCTGCGAGGAGACGACGACCGGCGTCCACCGCCTGCGCGCGATGGACGCCGACGGCGCGCTGAAGTACCCCGTCTTCGCCGTGAACGACACGCCGATGAAGCGCCTGTTCGACAACGTCCACGGCACGGGCGAGTCCTCGCTCGCGAGCATCGCGATGACGACGAACCTCTCGTGGGCGGGCAAGGACGTCGTCGTCGCGGGCTACGGCTACTGCGGGAAGGGCGTCGCGAAGAAGGCCGCGGGCCAGAACGCGAACGTGATCGTCACGGAGGTCGAGCCCCGCCGCGCGCTCGAGGCCCACATGGAGGGCTACGACGTGATGCCGATGGGCGAGGCCGCCGCGGTCGGCGACGTCTTCCTCACCACGACGGGCAACCGGGACGTAATAGTCGAAGAACACTTCGAGGCCATGCAGGACGGCGTGCTGCTCGCGAACGCCGGTCACTTCGACATCGAGATCGACCTCGACGCCCTGTCGGATCTCGCGGTCAGCTCGTATGAAGCTCGCGACGGGGTCGAGGCCTACGAGATGGCCGACGGCCGCCGACTGAACGTGCTCGCCGAGGGTCGGTTGGTGAACCTCGCCGCACCGATCGCGCTCGGCCACCCCGTCGAGGTGATGGACCAATCGTTCGGCGTGCAGGCGGCGTGCGTGCGCGAACTCGTCGAGGGAGAGGCCTACGACGCGGGCGTCCACGACGTGCCCGACGCGCTCGACGAGGAGATCGCGGAGATCAAACTCGAAGCGGAGGGCGTCGAGTTCGACTCGCTCACCGCCGAACAGCGCGAGTACATGGGTAGCTGGGAACACGGGACGTAGATGGCTAACAGGAAGGGGGATAGACGCGAGCGCGAACTCGTCAATCTGCTCGACGAGGCCGGGTTCGCGGTGATGCGCGCGCCGGCGTCGGGGAGCGCGACGACCCGCGAACTGCCGGACGTGCTCGCGGGCAACGGCGAGACCTTCTACGCGATCGAGGCGAAATCGAGCGCGGGCGATCCGATCTACCTCACCGGCGAGGAGGTCGAGGCGCTGGTCTACTTCGCGCGGAACTTCGGCGCGAAGGCACGCGTCGGCGTGCGGTTCGACCGCGAGGACTGGTACTTCTTCCACCCCGGCGACCTCTACACGACCGACGGCGGCAACTACCGCGTGAAGCGAGAGACCGCGCTCGCCGAGGGCGAGGACTTCGAGTCGTTCGTCGGCGGCCCCAGACAGACGCGGCTAAACGAGTGAACTACATTCGCTCCCAGATTCGAACCCAATCGATCCGATATTCGTAGGGCCAATCGTCATTCGTTGCGGGATTACCGATCCAGTCCGCGTCGGCGATATGGACGTTCAGCATGGTGTAAAACGGCTCACCGTAATCGAGATACCGGCATCGATTATCCGAAGCCACAGTCGTTCGATAGACCTCCTCGTCGTCGATGTACCACACAACTTCTTCGGGAGTCCACTCGCAACCGTATACGTGGAACTCGTTAGACATATCTTCGCCGGTGTCGTACTGACCGTACTCCTCACCGTACATCCCGTCACAGTCCTCGTAGTGGACGGTGTGACGAGACGTCCGTGTATCCTCCATGAACTCGACGAAATCGATTTCCGGTGGCCAGTCCTCGTTGTCGGGTTTCGCCCAGAACGCAGGGAGCAGGCCGTTCACAGTTGTGGGGATTCGAAGCCGAGCTTCCCAGTAGCCGTGCTGTTGGGCATGGATTCCCCGTGTGTTAATCGCTCCCGAAACGTACCGTTCGCCGTCGTAGGATTGCTGAAGAACGAGCTGATCGTTCTCCCGGTCGACCCAGATGTGGTCTCTCTGTATCTCCTCTAGCGACCAGTTCGTGCTATTTCCCCATCCGTATCCGACGTTCCAACGATCGGTATCGAGCGTCCCCTCATCGAACTGGTCCTCGAATGCAGGTGAGCGAGATCGCTCCAATAAACCCGTACAGCCCGTTGTACCCGCGATACTGGCCGTCGAACCGAGAGCCTTGAGAAAGGTTCGTCGATTACTATGATTGAGAAACACGGCAACGTACTGAGTTGTTAGTGAGATCCCAGGTCGTTTAATACGTTCGATTGGTCGACCCGGTCGAGGCGCGAGCGGGGAAAGGAGTAGACCCGAAGCGCGTCGGGTTCGGGCCCGCGCTCGGTCATCGTCACGGACTGCGGGTAGACCGCGCCGACGACGGGGTCGGCGGGGTCGTACGCGCGGTTGTTCGGGTACGTGGCGACCGAGTAGGCCGACTCGCCGATCCGGACCCGGTCGGCCCGCCGATCGGAGACGCTGACGACGAGCAGGCGATCGCCCGTCTCCCGGTCCCTGACGAACGCGCCCGGTTCGAGCGCGTGGTCCTCGCAGTAGTGCGAACGGTCGGCGTTCTCCTCGGGGACGAACAGTTCCTCGCCGCAGGTCGCACACTCGACGGCGAGTCGGCCCGGCGGCGGGGTTCGCCCCTCGGTGATCTCGATGGCGACCCGCCGGAGGTGCTTACAGCGCACGCTCCGGAAGGTGTAGTCGGGACAGCTACATCGCCGCGCGTCGAGGTCGACGAGGTAGCTGACCTCGTGGTCGGTCTCGACCTCGTAGAGGGCGTCGCCGAGGGCCGTGACGGTCATCGGCTCGGCCCTGGCACGGATCGAGCGGCGGTCGAGTTCGCTGTCGCTGGTCGGCAGTGACGCTGGTGTGTTTCTGGCTTGCGTCATGGAATCACCGGGGGTTCCACTGGAACCCCCGAATCGCTACAACTACCGTAGGGGCCCGAGCAACGTAAGTCTTCCACCTGAAACGGAAGCGGAGAAATCGCTTCGAAGTGCTTTTACTCCGGGACGGGAAACGCCACGCCATGGACGTAGACCGGGACACGGTCGTCGAAATCGTCGTCTCCGTGGGTGCGGTGGGGCTGTTCGTCGCGGTGCTGGTCGGGATCGGCACCGCCTACAACCAGGACGGCCTCTCGACGACGGGCGGCGTGGCCTTCGTCGGCGCGATCACCGCGTTCGTGATCCTCATGTCGCTGGTCGGCGTGGGTCTGGCGTACTACCTCGATCAGGGCTGAGCCGTCTCCCCGTCCCCGTTCTCCTCGCGCCAGTCGACCAGTTCGTCCTCGTCGGCCTGTTCCAGGCGGTGTTCGTAGTAGTTCAGGGGGTGGGACTCGTCGATCACGTCCTCGCAGATGTCGTCCTTGTTCACGCAGTCGCCGTAGGACTGCATCGTCGCACAGCTCGGGGGAGTGTACTCCGTCGGACTCGTCTCCCCGCGGATGTGGTCGGTCTGATAGCGCGTCATCTCCTCGCCGAAACTCGAGTTGACCATGTAGAGGTCGATGATCTCGTCGGTGTTCATCCCGATGCTGGTGAGGAAGGCGGTGATCGCGAACCGGGAGTGGTGTGCGAGGTGCTCGCCCTGCTGGATCGAGTCGACCAGCGCCTTCATGCACGGCGGGAACCGCTCCGGGACGACGGTGTCGATCTCCCGCGTGAGATCGAGGTCCGCGAGGGTTTCCCGGACCGCCTCGACCTCGGTCTCCAGCGGTTCGGCGAGCGCCTCGGGCACCGACAGCGGCAGTCCACGGGCGACGCGCTGGGCGATCGCCTCCTCTAGGAGCGTGTGCAGCTCCGCGCGTTCGATGAACACCTCGCCGTCGGCGAGCGTGCGGTTGACGAGGCGCCACTGGTCGCCCCAGACGTCGGATGCGAGCGTGAGATACGTCCCGACGGCGACGCGATAGCCCGTCTCGTCCTCCGTGATTGCGCTCGCCAGATCGAACTCGGAGAGGAGGTCGGCGAGCGCGAGTCGCTCGGTCCGGTCGCTCTTGAGGTCGGCCGCGGCCCCCCGGGCGGCGCCGAACTGCGAGATGGCGCGGTTCGCCTCCGCGCGGGCGTACTTGCGGGTGCAGATACGCTCGTCGACCAGCGAGACGAGCACGCGGGCGACGGGGTACGACAGCAGTTCGACCCGCGTGCTCCGGTGGGGATCGCCGATCGAGCCCTCGCACAGCGCGCCCGTGACCCGCTCGGTCGCCCGCGCGACGACGGCCTCCTCGCGGATTAGCTCAGTGAGGTCGACCTCGGCCTCCTCGACGGCCTCGCGGGCGGCGGCGAGAAACGGGTACCGGGCGTGAAGCGCCTTCATCCGCGCACGGCTATGATAGCGAGGCCGATAAACCTGTGTGAACGCCCGCAGTTATATACGGCCATCGGGACCGACGACGCCCTCTCGAGCGCGTGACCCGCCGGAACGACGATAACCCGGCCGATACCCGGTCGATAGACGGTGGAGTTCGAGCGAGAGGGTCGTCACGAGGCGGGAGGGCTGGATTCGCGCCACCGCATGATCGCAACCCATCGTGTGTCTTCGCCGTCATTCGAACTGTATGCCGTAACGAAGCTCTCCCGTTGATCGCTCACCCGCATATGACTGCCAGTACATATCATTTTATTTATGTTAGTGAGACCAACGTATACCGTTGGTCTGGACGTCGCCACGGAGCGAAGACGGGCACAACGGAGGGGATCATGAGCAGTCACACATCGGAAGGACACGGCGGACTGGAACACGAACATCACGGGGTCGAGGGGCCGGGCTACGCGACGCCGCAGGCCGCCATCGAGGAGTCCGAACGCGAGACGGTGGCGTACGTCATCGGACTGTACACGGGCACCGACGTCGACGCGCCCGACTTCCTCGCGGTCGTCGACGTCGACCCCGATTCGGGGACCTACGGCGAGATAACGGACCGGATCGAGATGCCGACGAAGGGCGACGAACTCCACCACTTCGGGTGGAACGCCTGCTCGTCGTCGTGCCATATCGAGGGGTTGGAGCGACGCTACCTCGTGATCCCGGGCAACCGCTCATCGCGGATCACGGTCGTCGACACCGAGAACAGGGCCCATCCCGAGATAGTGCGGGTGATCGAGCCCGAGGAGGTCTTCGAGTACGATCTCTCGGCGCCACACACCGTCCACTGTCCCGCCGGCGGTGGGGTCATGATCAGCATGCTCGGGAACGCCGACGGGGAGTTGCCGGGGGGCTTTCTCGAACTCAACGAGGACCTCGAGGTCGAGGGGCGCTGGGATCTCCCCGGCGAGATCGAGATGAACTACGACTTCTGGTACCAGCCGCGCCACAACGTGATGATCTCCTCGGAGTGGGCCGCGCCCGAGACCTATCAGCCGGGGTTCGACATGGAGGACGTCGAGGCCGACAAGTACGGCCACCGACTGCACTTCTGGAACTGGGGGGACAAGACGGTCGAGCAGACGGTCGATCTGGGCGAGGAGGGGTTGGTCCCGCTCGAAGTGCGCTTCCTCCACAGCCCCGAGGCGACCCACGGCTACGTCAACGCGGCGCTCTCGTCGAACATCTTCCACTTCTTCGAGGACCGCGAGGCGCGGAGCGCCTCCGAGGGTGCGAGCGGCGATGAGCCGCGAGCAGACGGCGAGTGGCGCGCCGAGAAGGTCATCGACTTCGAGGGACGCGACCTCGAGGGGTGGGACATGCCGGTCCCGGCGCTCCCGACGGACATCCTGATCTCGATGGATGACCGCTACCTGTTCGGGGCGAACTGGCTCCACGGCGAGGTCTGGATGTACGACATCAGTGATCCGGCGAACCCGCGACACGCCGACTCGGTCTCCATCGGGGGCTACTTCGGCGACGTCAGGGAGGTGAAGGGCCGCGAACTCGCGGCCGGGCCGCAGATGGTGCAGTTGAGCCTCGACGGCGAGCGCCTCTACTGGACCACGTCGCTGTACTCGACGTGGGACGACCAGTTCTTCCCCGAGGAGAAAGAGCGCGGGTCGGTGATGCTGAAGGCCGACGTCGATCCCCGACGGGGGACCCTGACGCTCGATGAGGACTTTCTCGTCGACTTCGGGACCCTCCCGGAGGGGCCGGCGCGCGCCCACGAGATCCGCTGGCCCGACGGCGACTGCACCAGCGACGTCTGGCAGTAGCTCGCATGCACCGGGTGAGCCTCGAGTGGCCCGACGGGCGACGCGAGACGGTCGGGGTCGACCCCGACGAACCCCTGCTCAACGCCGCCGAGCGGGCGGGGATCGGCCTCCCCTTCGGCTGTCGGATCGGCGTCTGTGGGACGTGTACCGGACGGGCGCTCGACGGGGGGACGCGCCACGTCGAACCGCCACGGGCGCTCAAGGGACGCCACCTCGAAGCGGGCTACGTCCTGACCTGTATAGCGACGCCGGAGGTCGACTGTACGGTCGAGGTGGGGACGGACATCCGCGCTCGCCTGTTCGAGAACCCGTGGCGATGAGCGAGCGGACACGCCGGACGGCAGGCAGTGTGGCACTGCTCCGAATAACGGCGCTCGTCTCGATCGGGGTGCTCTGGACCCCAGCACTCGTCCGGGCCCACGGGGATGTCGACCACGGCGTCGGCGTATCGTTCGGGGTCGTCGTCGCCGCGGCCCTCGGGGTCGGCATCGCCGCGGGCGTGGTGGTCCTGCTCACGGGGCTCTCGCTGCGGGCCCGCATGCTGGCGGGGTTCGACAGGGGGATCGGGATCGTGCTCGTCGTCCTCGGCGTCACCCTCGCCGTCTCCGCCGTGGGCGAGTACCCGCTGCTCGCCGCCGCCGGAATCGGCGGCGGCGGCCTCGTCGCGTGGTCGGTCGCCGCGCGTACCGACGCACACCACGCGGACGTGACCTTCGTCGCGCTGGCCACACACCGGGTGATCGAGGGGGGTGCGCTCGCGGCCGTCTACCTCGCGGGGTCGGCCGTCGGAACGGTCGGCGCGCTGCTGATAGCGGGGCACGTCGCGCTCGAAACCGCCGCCGTCGCCGGCCTCTACGTGACCACGGGGCGGGGTCCGATACGAGCCCTGGTCGCGATCGGCCTCCTGCAGGTCGGGTTCGGGGTCGGCATCGTCGGCGGGACGATACTGGCGATGGCCGTTCCCACGGGCCTCCAGGTGGCCGTGATGGCGGCGGGTGCCGGCGCGCTGCTCGTCGTCGGGAACGCGGAGATCGCCGGCCACCACGATCGTGAGTCGGCCCCGCTACGGGAGCGGTGGCGGGTAAAACGGTAGGGTCTAGTCGCTCTGGATGCGCGGCGCGAGCATGTAGGTGACCTGGCCCTCCCCCTCGGCGATCTCGAAGTGGAGTTTGACGGGGAACTCCTCGCCGAGTTCGAGGGTGACCTCGCCGTCGCTCGGGATGGCCTTGTTCATGTCCTTGAGGTAGTCGAGGCTGAACAGCGAGTGAGCGGGCCCGGGCGTCAGGTCGATGAGATCGCTCTCGTCGAGTTCGAGGTGGACGTCGTCGGTGTCGCCCTCGGCGTCGACGTAAAACAGCGAGTCGGACTCGTCGACGCCCAGCGCGATGTGGTCGCTCACCATGTCGGCGGCCTTCACGGCGCGGTTGATGTCGCGGCCCTCGACGACGACGTTCGCGGGCAGGTCCAGATCGGGAATGTCGGGCTCCTGGCGGATGGAGTCGGGGTCGATGAGCGCGAGCGTGTACTCGAGGCCGTCGATCTGGATGTGGAGCTTTCTCGTCTCCTCGTCGAGTTCGAGGTGGACCAGTTGGCCGGCGTCGGCCATCCCGACGGTGTCCTCGAGCCTGGAGAGGTTGACGCCGATCTGCCCGCCGTCGGCCTCGTAGGACTCGAAGGCGGTCGCGTCGAGCGTGAGGTCGACCATGCCGACGTTCGCGGGGTCGACGGCGCGGATCGCCAGTCCGTCCTCGTTGAGGTGGATCGTACACTCGTCCACCAGCGCGCTCACCGAATCGAGTGCCGTCCCAAGCGTGTCGGCACTCACGATCGCATTGAACATCTTGTCCCCGGCTACGAAAGCACGACTTAAAAAGGCAACTTTTCCCCTCACGCGCGTGCGCGCGTTGGCTCACGAGAACGAAGCCCGTAAGCCGCTCGCTCGCGTACTCCCGACGATCGAATGGCCGGCAAGGACGAGTACTACAACAAGGCGAAACAGCAGGGGTATCGCTCGCGGGCGGCGTACAAGCTCAAACAGCTCGACGAGATGGCGGACCTCCTCTCCGAGGGCGACCGCGTCGTCGACCTCGGCGCCGCCCCGGGGGGGTGGCTCCAGGTCGCGACCGAGCGCGTGGGCACCGGGACGGTCGTGGGGGTGGACCTCCAGCGGATCAGCTCGTTGGAAGGGGTCGAGACGATCAGGGGCGACATGACCGACGAATCGACCCGCGAGGAGGTCGTCGACCGGGTCGGCGAGGCCGACGTGGTACTCTCGGACATGGCGCCCAACATGACCGGCGAGTACTCGCTGGATCAGGCCCGCTCGGTCCACCTTGCGCGCCAGGCGTTCGAGACCGCACGGGAACTCCTCGCGCCGGGCGGGGACCTCGTCGTGAAGGTCTTCGAGGGACGGGACCTCGACTCGCTCAGGGAGGACATCGAAAACGAGTTCGAGTACGTCCGCACGACGTCGCCTGCGGCCTCCCGAGACGAGTCCTCGGAGGTCTACCTCGTCGCCAAGGGCTTTTTGACGGCTCCGGTCGAACCTGGCGATACCCTGACCGTCGAGATCGAGGGGACGGGAAACGAGGGCGACGGGATCGCCAAGGTCGAGGGCTTTACAGTGTTCGTTCCGGACGCCGAGGAGGGCGAGACCGTCGAGATCGAGATCGAGGACGTGAAGCCGCGATTCGGGTTCGCGAAGCAGCTCGACTAGTCGGCGGGCGTCGCCCCTCGCTCGTCCCGCCGGGAGCGCACGAGCCCGACGACCGCGTACACCACGGGCGTGTCCGCGAGCGCGATCAGTAGTTTGATCAGGTACTGGCCGACGATCAGCGCCAGCAGTTCGCCCGCGGGGAGCGCCACCCCGATCCCGAAGAGGGCGGGTGCGAGCGAGAACGCCACCGAGACGAAGACGACGGTGTCGAGCGCCTGGCTACTCGCCGTCGACCCGACGTTGCGGGCCCAGAGCAGCTCCGTCCCGGTTCGCTCGCGGATCCGGTGGAAGACGAGCACGTCCCAGTTCTGGCTGACGAGGTAGGCGAGCAGGCCGCCGAGGACGATATTGGTGCTCGGGGCGAGCACCCGCGCGAACAGGTCGGGGTCGACGCCGACGGGCGACCCGGGCGCGAGGATCGCGAGCCAGACCAGCCCGAGCATGACGAGGATCATCGCGAAGCCGACGTTGACCAGCGCCTGCGCGGGGCGCTTGCCGTAGAGTTCGGCGTAGCAGTCGGTGGCGAGGAACGTCAGCGCGTAGGCCAGCACGCCCGCGGGAACGATGATCTCGCCCCCGACGACCGGCAGATCGACGGGGAGCGAGAGCGCGAGGATCTTCACCGCGAGCACCTGGGCGACGACCAGCGCCGTGACGAAGGTCGCCGCCAGCGCGAGGCGCGCGACGCCCTCACTCCGCGTCATCGTCGAGCCGTCCGTGGCGTGCGTCGATCTCGTCGAGCAGATCGAGGGTCTTCCTGACGGAGGCACGGATCGCCTCGCTTCTGTTGACGAACTTTCCCCCGTCGCCGACGTGCGAATCGAGGTCGTCGAGTAGCTCCTGTGGGACCTCGACGCTTATCTTGGGCATACCCGGAGAATATCGAGGGGCGACATAAGTCCGCCGGCTCGATTCGGCGGCTTTTATTATTCGGTAGGAGAGAGGGGTGGAACGATGACCGACTACACCAGACGCGGCGTCCTCGCGGGGATCGGTGCGGGGATCGCCCTGACGGCCGGAACCACCGTCGCCGGCGCGGACGATCACGAACGGAAGCAGGAGGACGTCGCCCGCGTCGTCCACCTCTCGCCGGACGCCCCGGCGCTCGATATCTACGTCGACGGCGAACTCTGGTTCGAAGGGGTCGAACCGCTGACGCTCCAGCAGGGGGCGACCCCCGCCGAACCGGGCACCTACGACGTGGCCGCCGTCCCGACGGGCGAGGACAGCGAGAACGCCCTCGTCGAGACCGAGATCGACATTGAGCCGGGGCCGTGTACCCTCGCGGCGGTCGGCGAGGTCTGTGCGCTGAGCGGCAACGCCTTCGATCTGGTCGCGCTGAAGGGCGACTTCGGACAGACGAAAGCGGACCACGCCCGCCTCCGGGCGGTCCACGCCTCGCCCGACACGCCGACGATCGACGTCCGGACCGAGGCCGGCGAGACGATCGCCCAGGGGCTCTCGTTCGGCGACGCCCAGACCGCGGAGGTCCCCGCCGGCGAGACCGTCGTTGCGGTCCGGGCGGCCGACGGGAAGACGCTCGCCCGCTTCAAACTCGAACCCGAGGCCGGTCACGTCTACTCGGCGTTCGCCGTCGGCTATCAGGACCCCGGATCGGCGCCCGAGGCGGCCCCCGACGACCTCGGGTTCTCGCTCGCGCTCAGCGAGGACGCCGCGCCGGGCGAGCAGTAACCCTCACTCGTCTATCGGCTCGCGGACGTCGATCCCCGAGCCACCGTCCTCGTCGCCCCCGTCGGTATCGCCGGTATCCGCATCGTCACCGGCGTCCGTATCCGTCCCCCCGGTCCCGTCGCCGGAGTCCCCGCCTTCGGACGCGCTCCCGTCGGATTCGTCGTCGGAGTCGGTGCTGTCGGCCGGTTCGTCGCCCGTCTCCTCGGCCGGTTCATCGTCGTCCGGCGGCCCCTCGTCGTCGTTCGTGTCCGGGGCGGCGGCGTCCTCGTCGGTGGAGTCGCCGTCGGCGGCCTCGTCGGTCCCGTCGTCGGGGGCCGGATCGTCGGTGCCCGGCACGTCCGGCGGGGCGTCGTCGGTGAGGACCGATTCGAGGCCGCCGCCGGTCACCGCGACGGCACCGCCGATCAGGACGAGAACGACGACGATCAGCGCGAGCCACTTCGAACTCCCGGTCTCCGTCTCGACGTCGGGGCGCTCGCCGAAGTCGCGCCGACCGCCGAGGGTGACGACCCACAGCCCCGCGAGGCCGACCCCGTAGGCGAGCATCGTCGGGATCGCCACCAGAAACATCGTCAGGACGCTCACGGGCGTGAAGACGCCGGCGATCGCGAACACCGCGATGGTGACCTCGCGCCAGCGATCGCGCATCGCCCGGTAGGAGGCGATCTTGCCGCGAAAGAGCATCCACATCGTGATCGGGACGCAGGCGAGCAGGCCGACCCCGACCGTGGTGTAGATGATCAGCCACGAGAACTTGCTGATCCGGTAGGAGATCAACATCCCCGCCTGCGTCGCGTCGTAGACGAGAAAGCCGATGAGGCCGGGGGCGACGTAGTAGTAGCCGAGGAAGGTGCCGCCGGCGAGCGCCAGCGCGATCGCGATCGTCCACTCGTAGACGACCGAGCGCTGACCGTGTGTCAGGCCGCGCTCTTTCATCGCAGGCCACGCGAAGTACAGCACCATCGGGAGGATCGACAGCAGGCCCGCGAGCGTGCTCACCTTGATGATGAACATCAGCGTCTCGACCGGATGCAGGTCGATGATCCGGATGTCGTCGATGCTGACGACCGCCCGCGGCATCCGCGAGACGAAATCGCCCGTGATGACGCGCACCCCGCCCATGTAGAAGAAGGTGAAGACGCCCAGGAGCACCGCGCCGAAGACCGCGAAGATCCACAGCAGCCGCGAGCGGAGGCTGTCGGCGATGTACTTGATGTCGTAGATGTAGCCGCCGATGTCGTCTTCGTCCTTCTCCTCGGAGAACGCCGCGAACATCCCCGTCGCGGTCCCCGTCAGGATCCCGCCGACGTCCTCCTCGTCCTCCGTGGTGTCGGCCGTCGTCCCGGCCTCGGTCTCGGCCTCGGCCGCCGGTTCGTCCCCGGCGTGGACGGCGTCGAACCGGTCGAGGACCGCCTGCGCCTTCTCGGGGTCATCGGCCTCCATCGCCCCGCGGGCGATCGCGAGCGCCTCGTCCTCCGAGAGCGCCTCGAACGCGGCCTCGGGCGCGGCCCGAACGCCCGCCGCGTCGAGTCCCGCGAGGTCGATCGCACCGGGATCGCCCATCCGGCCGGCCGGTCCCGAGGGCGAGGGCTCGACCGAGGAGATCAGCAGGTAGAACGCGACGAGCGCGAACGCCACCGCGAACAGGATCGACGCGGCCCCGACCGCGAGCGCGACCTCGCGGGGAACGCCCAGCAGCTCCTGGAGCCAGAGCGCCTCGGGGAGGACGACCCCGCGGGGTTCGAGCAGCGCGTCGTTGATGTACTCGCCCGCCCCGGCGATGAGCGCGGCGTAGAGGCCCGCCGCGAGCAGGAGCGGGACGCCGAGCAACGCGGGGAGGTTGCGTTTGACGGTCGCCGCGACGTTCGCCCGGCCGCCGCGCTTGAGGTTGACGATGAAGCGCGTCAGCCCGAGGCTGAACGCGTAGAGGACGACCAGCGGCACCGCCCACATGATCTGGGAGATCGGGTCCGGCGGCGAGAACATCGCGCCGAAGATGAAGATCCCCAACACGGCGTGCTTCCACTTGTCGCGGAAGGTCTCGTAGGGGACGATCTCGGCGTAGGCGAGCGAACTCATCGCGAGGGGCAACTGGGCGGCGAGGCCGAAGGAGATGGTGAGCAGGACGAGGAACTCCGTCCACATGACGATCGACCAGGTCGGGTCGATCCCGACGTTGTAGGAGAACTCGGCGAGGAAGCCGAGGATGAGCGGGAAAAAGAGGCCATAGGCGTAGGCGACGCCGCCGAGAAACAACAGCATCGACATGAGGGCGATCCCGGCGAGCTTCCAGCGCGCGATCGGCGTCCGTGGCCAGTACCCCCGCGCCCGGAGTTCGTGCCGGGAGAGGTAGAGAAGCGGCGGGATCGCGATGACGATCCCGGCGACGATCCCGATCTTCGCCTGCAGCAGGATCACCTCGAAGGGGGTCGTGACGATGATCTCGTGTTGCTCGATCACCTGCGGGGGCATCTCCGAGACCGTCACCGCCCGCAGCCAGTCCCAGACGACGGCCCTGAGCGCGTAGAAGGTGCCCAGGAAGCCGACGACGAAGATTATGAAGACCTTCTGGAGGTGCGTCTGGACCGTCGATAACACCGCCCCGATCGTCTCCCGCCCGCTGTTCAGACTCCGGGCGGTGTCCTCGTCGACGATCGAACTCGACATTCAGTATCGCTAGCCGATAGGCGGTTATCAATCTTCTCTCTCCAGATAGCGCGTGCGGGCGCATTCGAGAAAGAAAGCCTATAACCGCCCGGACACCTACCTCTCGGTGAATGGGCGAGCATCGCATGGACGGCGAGCGGGCCGTCACCGACGGCGGGACGACCACGGCGTCGGCCACGGCCGACGACGAGGCCGACGTCGGCGGCATCTCCGCGCCCGCCGAGGACCAGGAGATGCCCCTCGCCGACCACATCGAGGAGATGATCAAGCGCCTGGCGATCGTCATCGTCGTCGCCGGGTCGGTCAGCATCGTCGTCTTCCCGCTCGCCGACCAGCTCATCACCTTCCTGTGGTACTCCGTACTGCCGGGCGGCGACGTCGCCCAGCCCCGCGTCTACGGCCCCCTCGAGTTCGTCCTCGCCCGCATCAAGGTCGCCAGTCTGGCGGGGCTCATCGTCGCGCTGCCGGTGCTGGTCTACGAGAGCTATCGGTTCATGCGCCCCGGCCTCTACAGGAACGAACGCAAGTACTACCTCGCGGCCGTCCCCACCAGCCTGGTGCTCGCGGTCGTGGGCGTGCTCTTCGCGTACTTCGTCGTGTTGCCCGCGATCTTCACGTACTTCCTGACCTACTCGCAGGACGCCGGGGCGATCGCGTTCGGCCTCGGCGACACCTTCGGTCTGATGCTCGTCCTGATGGCGTACCTCGCGGTGGTCTTCCAGATCCCGCTTCTGATCATGCTGGCGATCATGATGGGGCTCACCACGAGGCGGTGGCTCACCGATCGGCGGCTCTACTTCTGGGGTGCGTTCCTCGGACTCGCGTTCGTCTCCAGTCCCGACCCGACCGGGATGGCCCCGATCATCATCGCGCTGACGATGGTGTCGCTGTTTGAGGGGACGCTGCTCGTGCTGAAGTGGGTCGGGAGATGAGCCCGCCCGCTCCCATCGGGATCACGAACGCGACGACGCCGTGAGACGACCTCACCGCACCGAGTAGCCGTCCTCGGCAAGCGCTTGCTCGATCCGCCGTTCGAAGTGGGCGGCGAGGTTCTCGTCGAACGTCTCGATCGAGCGGTCCTGGTGCCAGTACTCGAGGGCGTCGGTCGCGGGATCGGCGAAGCGATAGGTCCGCGAGAACTTCCGCCCGTCGTCGCCGTAGGCCGTCGCGGTGACGTGCGGATCGCCACGGTCGGCGTCGTCGTCCCACGGCCCGGTCTGGACGACGCTCAGCCGCTCGAAGTCGGTGAGGTTCGTGCTCACGACGCCGGTCGCGAGGTTCTCCTCGCACTCCTCGCGGTCCCACCGCTCGGGTTCGTCCGTCGCCAGATCCCGAACCGTCACCGTCTCGGGGGTGATCTCCTCGGCGGCCCAGGTCCGCAGCGTCGTCGAGGCGAGCTCCGAGCCCCCCGAGCCGAGTTCGAACGTCCCCCGGGCGCGAACGTCCCCCTCCTGGACGTGGTCCCCCTCCCGGACGCGGATGTAGATCGGCCGGTTGATCGGCAGGTCGATGAAGATCTCGTCCTCGTCCGTCCCGACCCCCACGGTCGCTCCCCCGATCTCGCGGGTCACGATCGTCGTCCCCTCGGTTTCGCGTGTCATCACGTACCATACGACGGCGAGCGACAAGAACCTTTTAGACGTAGCTGAACCACTCGTCGTAGTCGTCGGTTCGCCGCTCGATCACGTCGAAGAATCGCGACTGGAGCTCTTCCGTAATGGGGCCGCGCTCGCCGACCGTGACGTTGTCGACCCCCTTGATCGGCGTGACCTCCGCGGCCGTGCCGGTGAAGAACAGTTCGTCGGCGGTGTGGAGTTCGCCGCGGCTGATCGTCGCCTCGTCGTGGACGGTGTAGCCCAGGTCGCGGGCGATCTCGATGACGCTGTTTCGGGTGATGCCGTCGAGGATGCCCTCGGCGAGCCCGGGGGTGTAGATCTCGCCGTCGCGCACCAGAAACAGGTTCTCGCCGGGGCCCTCGGCGACGTTGCCCTCCTTGTTGAGGACGAGCGCCTCGACGTAGCCGTGGCTCCGGGCCTCCTCGCCGGCCAGCAGGCTGTTGACGTACAGCCCGGTGGTCTTGGCGTTCGTCGGGATCTGGCTCGAGGCGTGCTTTCGCCACGAGGAGACCTTCACCTTCACGCCCTTTTCGAGAGCATCCTCGCCGAGATACGTACCCCACGGCCACGCGGCGATGGCGATCCGGGTCGGACAGTCCTTCGGGCTCACCCCCAGGCTGTCGTAGCCGTAGAAGGCGATGGGGCGGATGTAACACGATTCGAGGTCCTGGCGGCGGATGAGCTCCTTCGTCGCCTCCTCTAGCTCGTCGGGTTCGTGGTCGATCTCCAGCCCGTAGGGCTGACACGAATCGTAGAGGCGTTTGGCGTGTTCGTCCCAGCGAAAGATCGCGGGGCCCTCCTCGGTGTCGTAGCAACGGATCCCCTCGAAGACGCCGGTGCCGTAGTGCAGGCCGTGGCTCAGAACGTGGATCTGCGCGTCGTCCCAGTCGACGAACTCGCCGTCCATCCAGATCGTGTCGACGTCCATCTCGTCGAATCCCATACCCGACCCGTCGAATCCCTCGGTAATGAGTGTGCGGTTTCGGGGGTCTACCGGCCGAGACCGGCGCGGAGGTCGCGCCCTTCGAGGTAGGGGAGGTCGTGGCGCTCGGCGTACGCGCGGGCGTCGCCGGGCGAGAGCGCCCCGCCGGAGTGGTCGTCGAGCATCTCGCAGACGACGACCGCGGGCGGGAGGTCCGCCGCGTCGGCGAGCGCGACCCCGAACTCGGTGTGGCCCTCGCGCTCGGCGAGCAGGCCCTCGGCGGCCCGGAGCAGGTGGACGTGGCCCGGTGCGCGAAACGTCCGGGCGAAGGCTCCGGCGTCGGGTTCCGCCGCGACCCCCGCGAGCGCGGTGATCGTCAGCGCGCGGTCGGCGTCGGTGATCCCCGTCCGGGTCTCGCGGTGGTTCACCGTCAGGGAAAACGACGAGCGGTCGTCGTAGGCCAGGTCGTGGTTCTCGGCCGCGGGGTGGTCGATCGCCTCCTGGACGAACGGAAGTCCCAACCGATCGGCGACGCTCGCGGAGAGCGCGACACAGACCAGCCCCCCGGCGTCGTTGCGGAGGCGGGCGACGTCGTCGGAGCCGACGGCGCCGGCGGGGTAGATCAGATCGGTCTCGCCCTCGCGGTCGGCGGCGTCGTGGATCAGCACCGGGGAGCCGCTACGGAACGCCTCGACGGCCCGAGCGGTCGAGCGCGTCTGGTGTTGGGTCATTTCTCCTCCACGCGGACGGTGAGCCGATCCCCGTCCGAGAGGGCGAGTTCCTCGCGGAGCTTCACGGGCGCGATCAGTTCCAGTTGGCCCTCGTCGTGGTGGGTCCGCTCGGGGGCGATGACGTGCGCCCCGTCGTACTCCGCCTCGGAAACGACGGTCGCCGGGTAGCAGACACACGGGCCGTAGGTGCGCTCGTCGTCCTCCCAGCCGTCGATGTGGACCGGCTCGAACGCCTCCATCGCGCCGCGCCGCCGGACGCTCTCCTCGCCCAACTCGACGTTCAGGGTCCCCGGAAACGGCGCGTAGCCCAGTCGCTCCTCGAACTGTTCCATGTAGCCCGGAAGCGAGATGTAGTGTTTGCCCTCGCCCATCCCTCCTGTGACGGTTCCTTCGAGGTCGACGCTCGATTTCCCCTCGAACAGCCGCCGGTAGGCGTCATACTCCGTGCGAAGCGCGCGCTCGCCCCCGTCGGTAATCGCGATCCACTGGCCGTCCGCGACCGTCTCGCGCGTGATCAGGTCGGCCGCTTCCAAGGCCTGCAGCCGACGCGAGGCGGTCTGGCTGGAGGTCTCTAACCTAGTGGCCAGCGCCGAACACGAGATCTTCGCCTCCCCCGAGAGCGCGCCGTCGAGGCCCAACTGCCGGAGGGCGACGAGTTCGTCGGATTCGACCTCCCGTACCGCGGTCTGTGACATACCTCGGGCTTCGGGAGCACCCGGCATAAGCGTATCGTATCTGGGATGCGTAACGGAAATGAGACGCTAGTCGGCCGCGAGCGGGTCGTCCTCCCAGAACTCGCTGCCCTTCTCCAGTTTCGGCACCCACGTCTCCTCGGTCTTCGAGAGCAGCGCCACGCGCGAGACCGGTACGTCGTTGATGTAGTCGTGCTCGGGCAGGTGTTCTTGCACGTCCTCGGCGAACGCCACCACGTCCTCGTGGTCGGGCATCGCGCTCCGGTCGAGGCGGCCCTGCGAGTGGCCCACGTGCATGTAGGCTTTGAGTTCGACGAAATCGGGGTCGGCGCGGTCGTAGAAGGCGGCGTACCAGTCGGGGTCGTGCATGTTCTCGCCGCCGACGAGGGTGGTGCGAAGCACCGTGCGGGTGTCGTCCTTCCCGGCGAGCACGTCCATCGTGTCGATCAGGCGCTCCCAGGCGTCGTCCTCAACCGCCCGGACCACCCGGTCGAACGTGGCGCGTTCGGCGGCGTCGACGCTGACGTACAGTTGCGTGGGCTCACACCGCGCCAGCATCTCGGGGTCGGTCCCGTTGGAGACGAGGAAGGTGGTGATTCCTCGATCACTGAAGGCGTCGATGAGTTCGGGGAGGTACGGATAGAGCGTGGGTTCGCCGTCGAGGCTGATGGCGACGTGACGCGGCTCCATCGCCTGCTCGAACACCTCGCGGGGCACCTCGTCGTTGCCGCCGAACCCCGAGAGCAGTCGCTTCTGGAGGCGGATGCTGGCGTCGACGACGGCGTCGGGGTCGTCCCACTCGACGTCGCCGAGTTCGTAGGCGTGACCCCGATGATCGCGCCAGCAGAAGACGCACCGCTCGTTGCACTTGACGACGGGCGTCATCTGGATGCAGCGGTGGGACTCGATGCCGTAGAAGGCGTACTTGTAGCACTTGCCCTCGCCGCGGAGGGCGTTCGCGGTCCACCCGCAGGTCTGGGCGGCGGTGTGGTTCTCGCTGTGGTACTCCGGCGAGGAGACCTGCTTCGGCCCGCTCATGGGAACCCCGTTGGGCGGGCGGCCTCAAAAGCCCCCCGCTTAGGTTCAATGTACTTAAGGTGCTCGTGGCCTAGGTGTGACCATGGACCACACCGTGCAGTCCACGTGTCGCCCGACACTCGTCCCCGTTCGTGGAGGACGACGATGAGCGGGACCTCCAACGGGGAGGAGACGCCGGTAGCGGAGTTCGTCGACTCGTGGTCGGACGTCTCGAAACACGTCGTCAACAGCTACGTCGAGGCCAACCGGGCGATCCTCGCGGGGATGGGGCTCACCTCGAACAAGTCCGAGCGGATCAACGCCCCCGTCGACGAGCTCTCCTACGGGTCGGTCGGCTGGTCGATGGAGCGCTCGGTCGACACCCGCGAGGAACTCGGCGTAGGCGAGTACGTCGAGTTCACCAAGCCGCTGACCGACGCGGACGTCCACGCCTTCGCACAGGCCAGCGGCGACACGAACCGTCTGCACCTCGACGACGAGTTCGCCGCGAACACGCGCTTCGGCGAGCGGATCGTCCACGGCACCCTCGTCGGGGGACTGATCAGCGCCGCCCTCGCACGGCTGCCGGGGCTGACGATCTACCTCTCCGAAAGCCTCGAGTTCAAGGGGCCCGCCCGGATCGGCTCGGTGCTGACCGCCCGCTGTGAGATCGTCGAGGACCTCGGGCAGGACCGCTACCGGCTGACGGCCGAGGTGACGGAGGCCGACGGGACGACGCTGATCGACGGCGAGGCGGTCGTCCTCATCGACGAACAGCCCCAGTAGCCCCCGCACCTTTGTAGTTGGCTATCCAATCGGTACGCATCCACTCCGCGTGGGTGAATACCATGATCGAGAGCAACACACGGCCGGCGCTCGTCGTCTATCTCCGGGCGTCCGCATCGCTGCCGGCCCGCGAGCGCCAAGAGGAGGTGATAGAGCGAGCCGAGCGTCTCGAGCGCGAGGGACGGATCTCGGACCTGCGCGTTCGCCACTGGGACGACCGGGTGGTCGTCCAAAACGGGTCGGACGAGACGGTCGAGACCTTCGAGGCGTTCAAGACGCGGGCGACCGAGATCGGTCACACCATCGAACCGTTCTTTCAGGAACACGAGCGGGCCGACGCCCGGGAGATCGTCTTCCCGATCATCTGTATCGCCGTCCACGTCGAGGAGGAGCTCAGCCGGGTGTTCCCGTGTCGGGACGAGGAGGGGGCCTACAGCGTCTGGGACTGTCTGACCGCGCTCGAAACCGACGGCGAACTCGCCGGCCTCGCCGATTGAAAACGGCTTTATCCGCCGCTCCTGAACGGCGAGTATGTTCCTTTCGCTCCGCGCTCAGGCCGCCGAGGCGCTCGAAGAGGCGCTCTCGGCGCTCTCGCTGCCGACGGGGGATCTCGGGCTCGAAGAACCACCCGAAGACGTCGAGGCGATCCTCGCATCCAGCGTCGCCTTCCGCCTCGCGGGGGAAGCGGGAAGAGCGCCCCCGGCCGTCGCCGCCGACCTCGTCGAGGCGATCGACGTCGCGGGCTACGACTACCTGGCGGGCGTCGAGACGCAGGGGCCGTACGTGAACTTCCACGCGAGCGACGCCTACTACGCGGGGACCCTCGGGGACGCCCGCGAGGAGACCTATGGACGGCTCGAACCCACTGGGAGAGAGGTCGTCGTCGAGCACACGAGCGCGAATCCGACGGGACCGGTCCACGTCGGGCGGGCGCGCAACCCGATCATCGGCGACTCGATCGCCCGCCTGCTCGAGTTCGCGGGCGACGACGTGGATCGCCACTACTACGTCAACGACGCCGGCCGGCAGATGGCCGTCTTCACGTGGGCCTACGAGACGTTCGACGAGGACGACCTCCCCGAGCCCGAACGCGAGAAGGCCGACTACGACCTGGTGCGGTACTACCGCGAGGGCAATCGCTTCCTCGAGGAGGCCGACGAGAGCGAGGTCGAGGCCGCCGAATCCGAGATCCAGTCGATCATGCAGGGGCTCGAGGATGGCGACGAGGCCGTCTACGAGCGCGTCGAACGCGTCGTCGACACGGTTCTGGGAGGGATGCGCGAGTCCCTCTCGCGGTTGCCCGCCGAGTTCGACGAGTTCGTCAAGGAGACCCGGTTCATCCGCGACGGCAGCGTCGACGACCTCGTGGCCCGGCTCAAGGAACTCGACGAGGCCGTCTACGAGGAGGACGCCTGGCAGCTCGACCTTCCCGACTTCGAGAAGAACCTCGTCTTCCTGCGCTCGGACGGCACCTCGCTCTACACGACGCGGGACCTGGCCCACCACGAGTGGAAGTTCGAACAGTACGACCACGCCGTCACCGTCCTCGGCGAGGACCACAAACTGCAGGCCCAGCAGCTCGCGTCGGCGCTCGACCTGCTCGGCAACGATACCGGCCAGTTGGACTCGGTCTTCTACTCCTACGTCAACCTCCCCGAGGGCAAGATGAGCACCCGGGCGGGCACGGGCGTCGACCTCGACGACCTGCTCGACGAGGCGGTCGAGCGCGCCCGCGAGGAGGTCGAGGTCCGCATGGACGACCGGATCCGCGACGACGACCTCACCGAGGGCGATATCGAGCGCATCGCCCGTCAGGTCGGGATCGGCGCCGTCAGGTACGACATCGTCTCGAAACAGCCCTCGAAGGCGATCACCTTCGAGTGGGACCGCGCGCTGAACTTCGAGGCCCAATCGGCGCCGTACGTCCAGTACGTCCACGCCCGGACCTGCGGGATCCTCGACGAGGCCGAGCGGGCGGGTCACGGCCCCGAGACGGTCGATTCCGGCGAGGTCGACCCCGACCTGCTCGACAGCCCGGAGGAACGCGACCTGCTCGAGGTGATCGCGCGGTTCCCGGCGGTGGTCGAGTCCGCCGCCGGGGACCGCCAGCCCCACCAGGTGGCGACGTACACCCGCGAGTTCGCCGAGACGTTCAACGCATTCTACCGGGAGCGTCAGGTGCTCACCGGCGACGAGGCGCTGACCGAGGCCCGCCTCGCGCTCGTGGCGAGCGCGCGCACCACGATCGCCAACGCGCTGTGGCTGCTCGGGGTCGAGGCGCCCGAGTCGATGTGACCCCCTGATAGGACGTATCGTCGGAGTTCAGGGATGTTCTCGTTGAGACTCGAACACCGGCCCCGTCGAGACGCGCCCCGTCTCCGGTGGCTACGACAAGCCCTCTGAGTTCGACCAATCGGGCGTCCGGAGACCGACTACGGGGGACGAAACGGGCGGTCAAAGGGTACTTACCGGCTGGACGGGCTATATGGGGTAATGAGTAGTCAGGACGCGGAGGAGTCCGACCGGAAGAAATACGAGTTCAGGCGGGTGATCGAGGAGCTGAACGAGTTCGAGGGCTCGGGGACCCAGCTCGTGACCATCTACGTCCCCGAGGACCGGCAGATCTCCGACGTGGTCGCCCACGTCACCCAGGAACACTCGGAGGCCTCGAACATCAAGTCCAAGCAGACGCGGACGAACGTCCAGGACGCCCTGACGAGCATCAAGGACCGCCTGAAGTACTACAAGAACCCGCCGGAGAACGGGATGGTGCTCTTTTCAGGCGCGGTCGATTCGGGCGGCGGCCAGACCGAGATGGTCACCCGGGTGCTCGAGGGGCCGCCCCAGCCCGTCGAGTCCTTCCGGTACCACTGCGATTCGGACTTCCTGACCGAGCCCCTCGAGCACATGCTCGCCGACCAGGGCCTCTACGGGCTGATCGTCCTCGACAGGCGGGAGGCCAACGTCGGCTGGCTGCGCGGCAAGCGCGTCGAACCGGTCAAGTCGGCCTCCTCGCTGGTGCCCGGAAAGCAGCGAAAGGGTGGCCAGTCGGCCCAGCGGTTCGCCCGCCTCCGCCTCGAGGCCATCGACAACTTCTACCAGGAGGTCGCGGGGATGGCGAACGACCTGTTCGTGCCCGAACGTCACGACCTCGAGGGCGTTCTAGTGGGGGGTCCCTCGCCCACGAAGGACGAGTTCCTCGACGGCGACTACCTGCATCACGAGCTACAGGACAAGGTGCTGGGGAAGTTCGACGTCTCGTACACCGACGAGTCGGGTCTCTACGACCTCGTTGACGCCGCGGAGGACGCACTCGCGGACGCCGAGGTGATGAAGGACAAATCCGAGATGGAGGAGTTCTTCAAACAGCTTCACGACGGCGGCCTCGCGACCTACGGGTTCGAACCCACCCGGAAGAACCTCGTGATGGGGTCGGTCGACCGCCTGCTGATCAGCGAGGACCTCCGCAAGGACGTCGTCGTCTACGACTGCGGGGGACAGGAAGAATACGAGGTCGTCGACGGTCGACACTCGACGCCCGAACACAGTTGCGAGGACGGTTCCAAGGCGGAGGTCGTCGAGCGCGCGGACGTCATCGAACACCTAATCGAGATCGCGGAACAGCGCGGCACCGAACCCAAGTTCATCTCGACGGACTTCGAGAAGGGCGAACAGCTCTACGACGCCTTCGGCGGCATCGCGGGCATCCTGCGCTACGAGACCGGCGTCTGAACCCGCGTTTCCGGCATCGATGGCTACCTTCGTGAACGTGCCGAGCGGAGCGCCCTCTCGGCACGAATCGCCGCGTGAGTGCCGGCGGACGAGCAGGAGACGGGCAGTAACTACTTGCCGGGCGGAGAAAGACCGTCCGAGTGGACGTGATCGGGAGGCGCGTGGGTATCGGCGTGCTCGCCGGGGTGATCACCGGGACCGTAGCCGCGGCGGCGTTCGGCCCGGACGGGTGGATCCTCGGCGGCGGGGTCGCGGGTGTCGTCGTCGGAGCGACCAGCCCGGACCTCGCGGCGGGGCTGTTTCAGGGCGCCGGGGCCGGGGGGCTCGTCGGGCTCGCGTTCGCCGTCGTGTTCGGTCTCGGCACGGGCGTGAGACTCGCGCTCGCGTCGGGGAATCCGACGATGCTGGCGTGGGGCCTCAACCCGTTTTTCGCGGTGGCGATCGTCTACGGGCCCGGCTGTGCCGTCGTCGCGTCGGTCGTCGGTGGCGTCGCCTACGCCGCGCGTGCTCGGTAGCGGAACTCCGACGACGGGGAACGGCGCGAGGGAGAAGGGCCGAGCGCGCGACAGTAACGTGAGAGGTCCGTCCACGCGGACTACCGGAGCAACTGGACCAGTTGTGGCCGCCGCCGTTCGACGTCGAGCGCGAGGTCGAGTTCGGGATCGTCCCGCAGGTACGCGAGCGTCGACAGGGGGTCGACGCCCGCCCGCTCGATCCGCGTGACGAGTTCCTCGATCTCGGTCCGGTAGAGCGCGAGCGACTCACAGAGCGTCACCACCAGCGCCATCGCCAGCGCCGTCTCGGGGTCGTCGGGAAGCGCGGTCGAGAGGGCGGCCACCGACTCGGGGTCGTCGACCGCGTCGGCCTCGGCGGGCGCGACGGTCAGACAGGTCCGGCAGACGGCGAGGGTTTCGGGCTCGCCGGGCAGATACGTGCCGAGATCGAATGCGGAAACGAGCAGGGTCTCGCCGCCGCAGGTGGGACAGTCCATGTGATCGAAAACGAATCCGGGTTCCCGGTCAGTCGGCGGAGATCGGCGCGGCTTCGGTGACGTCCGGCTCGTCTTCCTCGGCTTCTTCCCGTTCCTTCTTGTCCTTGATCTTCTTCATGCGGAAGATCTCCTCGCGTTCCTGCTCCTCGAGTTTCTGCTCGATGTACTCCTGGTTCTCGTAGAGCGTCGGCAGCAGGGTGAACTCGAGGGCGTTGACCCGGCGTTTGGTCGTCTCGATCTCGTCGAGCATCTTCTTCATCGCCGTCTCGACCTCCGCGACGAGGATGATGGTTTCGAGGAGGTCCTCGTAGGCGTCGGCGGCCTCGTCGATGCGCGCCGAGGAGCCGAGCACGCCGTAGCCGCGCTGGTCGAGGCCCTTTTTCACCCGCGTGGACTCGATCTGCGGGACGACCACGCCCATGATGTTCTTCGACTGGAGCGTGATCTCGGGGTGTTCCTTGAGCGCCTCGGCCGCGCCGCGGATCGCGATGTCGCCCTCCATCGCACGGGCCATGTCGAGCGTGCGCTGGGCGCGTTCGTAGTCGGAATCGAGGTCCGAGCGCACGTCCTGGGCCTGATCGAGGATGTCCATGAACTCCATGATCAGCCCGTCGCGTTTCTTCTCCAGGGTGTCGTGGCCCCGCTCGGAGAGGTCGATCCGGTCCTCGATCGCCATCAGGTTCTTCCGAGTGGGCTTGACGTCCTTGGCCATTAGGCGGGTGTTGCACCCGAACGCTGTTAATCCTTTTCAGTCGGGAGAGCGCTACGCGAGGGGCGATGGCTCCGAGACGGTGAAACGAAAGAACGACCGGTCCGAGGGAATCAGTCGTCGGCTTCGACGCCGACCGCCTCGCCCTCCTCGCTTTCCTCCGCGTCTTCGGGGTAGTACGTCTCGATGAGTTCCTCGTCGATCCGGTTGAGCTCCGTCTTCGGCAGCATGCCGAGTAGCTCCCAGCCGATGTCGAGCGTCTCGGCGATGTCACGGTTGGTGTCGTAGCCCTGTTGAACGAACTCCTGTTCGAACCGGTCGGCGAAATCGAGGAACTTGTTGTCTCGCTCGGAGAGCGCCTCGCGCCCGACGATGTTCACCAGGTCGCGCAGGTCCTCGCCCTCCGCGTAGGCGGCGTACATCTGGTCGGAGACGTCGGCGTGGTCCTCGCGGGTGAGCCCCTCGCCGATCCCGTCGTCCATCAGCCGCGAGAGCGAGGGCAGGACGTTCACCGGCGGCTCGATCCCCTGGCTGTTGAGGTCGCGGTCCATCATGATCTGACCCTCGGTGATGTAGCCCGTCAGGTCGGGGATCGGGTGGGTGTCGTCGTCGCCGGGCATCGTCAGGATCGGGATCTGCGTGACCGATCCCTCGCGACCCTTGATCCGACCCGCCCGCTCGTACAGTTGGGCGAGGTCGGTGTACATGTAGCCGGGGTAGCCACGTCGACCCGGGACTTCCTCCCTAGCTGCCCCGATCTCGCGGAGCGCCTCGCAGTAGTTGGTCATGTCCGTGAGGATCACCAGCACGTGATACCCCTTCTCGAAGGCGAGGTACTCCGCGGTGGTCAGCGCCAATCGCGGCGTGACCTGCCGCTCGACCGCGGGGTCGTCCGCGAGGTTCATGAAGACCACCGAGCGCTCCAGCGCGCCGGTGCGCTCGAAGTCGTCGATGAACTCGTTTGCCTCCTCGGCGGTGATCCCCATCGCGCCGAAGATCACCGCGAACTCCGAGCCCTCGTCGTCGGCACCCTCGCCGAGTTCACCGTCCTCGTCGCCGGGTTCGTCGGTCGCCTCGTCCTCGGCCGCTTCCTCCGGAACGGTGGCCTGCCGGGCGATCTGGAGCGCCAGGTCGTTGTGGGGCAGTCCGGAGGCGGAGAAGATCGGCAGCTTCTGGCCCCGGACGAGGGTGTTCATGCCGTCGATGGCCGAGACGCCCGTCTGGATGAACTCCTCGGGGTACTCGCGGGCGTAGGGGTTGATCGCCGCGCCGACGATGTCGTGGCGCTCCTCGGGGACGATCTCGGGGCCGCCGTCGATCGGGTTGCCCGAGCCGTCGAGCACCCGTCCCAGCAGATCCTCGGTGACGGGCATCTTCATCGTCTCGCCGAGGAACCGCACGGACGCCTTGCGGTCGATCCCGGTCGTGCCCTCGAACACCTGGATCGCGACGATGCCGCTCTCGGATTCGAGCACCTGACCGCGCTTTACCTCGCCGCCGGGCGTCTCGATCTCGACGATCTCGTCGTAGCCGACCGGCTCGTCGATCTCGACGAACACCAGCGGGCCGCTGATCTCGGTGATGGTTTGATACTCTTTCATCAGTATTTCTCCCTGAGCTGTGATTCGATGTCTTCCTGGAGCTCCTCGACGTACGCCTCGTACTCCTCCTGGGTCCCGATCCGGTTGAGCCGCGGGGCGGCGTCGATCGCGGTGATCTCCTCGACGGGCACGCCGGCTTCGAGCGCCGCAAAGGCCTCGTCGTTGAACGTCTTGATCGCCTGCCAGATCAGGTACGACTTCTCCGGCGGCGAGAACTGGTCGACGTCGTGGAATGCGTTCTGCTGGAGGAAGCCCTCCCGGAGGTAGCGCGCCACCTCGAGGGTGAGCTGCTGGTCCTCCGGCAGGGCGTCCTTGCCCACGAGCTGGACGATCTCCTGGAGCTCGCTCTCCTCGTCGAGGACGTCGACGGCCCACTGTCGGACCTGCGGCCAGTCCTCGGCGACGTTCTCGACGAACCACGGGTCGAGCTGGTCCTTGTACAGCGAGTACGACTCGTTCCAGTTGATCGACGGGAAGTGCCGGCGTTCGGCGAGGTCGGCGTCGAGCGCCCAGAACGTCTTGACGATCCGCAGCGTGTTCTGGGTCACCGGCTCGGAGAAGTCCCCGCCCGGCGGGCTGACGGCGCCGACCGCCGAGATCGACCCCTCGGTGCCGTTGATGTTCTCGAACAGCCCCGCGCGCTCGTAGAACTGGCTGAGGCGCGCGGCGAGGTAGGCGGGGTAGCCCTCCTCGCCGGGCATCTCCTCCAGTCTCGAAGAGATCTCGCGCATCGCCTCCGCCCACCGCGAGGTGGAGTCGGCCATCAGCGCGACGTCGTAGCCCATGTCGCGGTAGAACTCGGCGATGGTGATCCCCGTGTAGACGCAGGACTCGCGCGCGGCGACGGGCATGTTCGACGTGTTGGCGATGAGGCAGGTCCGGGCCATCAGCGCGTTGCCGGTCTGTGGGTCCGGCAGGTCCGGGAAGTCGTCGATGACTTCGGTCATCTCGTTGCCCCGCTCGCCACAGCCGATGTAGACGACGATGTCGGCGTCCGAGAACTTCGCCAGCGACTGCTGGGTCACCGTCTTCCCGGAGCCGAAGGGGCCCGGGATCGCCGCCGTCCCGCCCTTCGCGAGCGGGAACAGACCGTCTTGAACGCGCTGGCCGGTCACCAGCGGGCGGTCCGGCGAGCGCTTGTTCGCCGTGGGCCGTGCCTCGCGGACCGGCCACTCCTGGCGCATGGCGATCTCCTCGCCCGTGTCGAGTTCCGCGACGGTCTCGGTGACGTCGAAGGTGCCCGATTCTACCGAACTGACCTCGCCGCCCTCCGAATCGGGCGGGACCATCACCTTGTGGTCGACGCTTTCCGTCTCCGGGACCGTCCCGAGGACGTCGCCGGCCTCGACGACGTCGCCCTCGCTCACCTCGGGGGTGAACTCCCAGGTCTCCTCCAGGTCGATGCCCGGCGCGTCGACCCCGCGGTCGAGGAAGGCGCCCATCTGCGACTCGAGGACGTCGAGCGGGCGCTGGACGCCGTCGTAGATGGTGTCGAGCATGCCCGGCCCGAGGTCGACCGAGAGGGGTTCGCCGGTGTTCTGTACGGGGCCGCCGGGGCTGATGCCCGAGGTCTCCTCGTAGACCTGGATGGTCGTGACGTTGCCTTCGATCTCGATGACCTCGCCCATCAGCCCTTCTTCGCCGACGTAGACGACGTCGTTCATCCGGGCGTCGAGATCCGTGGCGCTCACGACGGGACCGCTCACGCTCTCGATCCGACCCTCGCTGACGACGTCGATGTCGGTCTGTGTTGCTTGACTCATTGTGTGGTGTGTGTTACGGTGGTAGAGTAATCAGGAGTCCTCGTCCATCAGGTCGATACCGATCGCGCGCTTGATCTTCTCTCTGAGCCCGCCGCTGCCCGCGCCGCCGCCGAGCATCACGAACGTCGGCTCGACGCTCGTCTCGACGTCCCGACGGAGGTTCCGCGAGAGGTACTCGAGGTCCTCTTCGTGCATGATCGCGATGCCGACCTCGTCGTTCTCGAGGACGTTCGCGACGGCCTCGTCCAGTCGCTCGGCCTTCTCGTCGTCGGGGACGTTCTCGAAGACGCGTACCCCGGCGAGCCGAAAGCCGGTCGTGAACTCGGGGCTGCCGATGGCGGCGATCTCCTGGCTCATAGTATCACCAGCTCCTCCTCGATCTCCTCCTCGCTCAGCCCGGCCTCCCGGCCGCGCGCGATCGCCCGGATGTTGTCGACCTCGCGCTCCTTCGCGAGGATGTACGACAGCACCGACGCGATCGTCATCGGGTAGCGGTTCGCGAGGCGGTCGGCGTACTCCGACAGCGCGATGTCGAGGGCGTGTTCGAACGCGATCAGGCTCTCGTTTTCGGCCTGGCGCAACTCGACGAGCGCCTCGTCGAGGCGGTCGCCGTAGGTGCTCTCCTCGATCCGGGCCAGAAGCTCCTCGCGGTTGGCGACGAGCCCCGACATCTCGCGCCGGTCGAACAGCGTCCCGCCCTCGATGAAGTACTCGCCGGGGTCGATGTCCGCGCCGGTGCGCGCCAGCCGGAGCGCGTTTCTGGCGTTCCGGAAGTCGATCTCCGCCTGCAGGAACTCGACGTACTGGGAGACCGGGTCGTCGCGCTCGGCGCTCACCGATCCGACGTTGTCGAGGATGTGTTCGTAGTAGGTCCGGTCGACGGCGTTCTCGAGGGGGACGAGCGTGTCGGTCGCCTCGTAGTCCTCGTAGGCCGCTTCGAGGGGATCGCCGAAGATCGTTCCGTCGAGCTGGTCGACGACCTCCTCGATCGAGCGCGCCTCGAGCAGGCGGTCGATCTCGCGATCGCTGAACTCGCCGGCCCGGATCAGGTCGGCCTCGATGGTCTCCTGGCCCGCACCGGCGTAGATCCCGCGGATCACCGTCTTGACGTTCCAGGCGTCGAACTTCCGGAGGTAGTTCGCGATGAACTCGTAGAGGCGCCCCTCGGCCCAGTCCAGCAGGTCGTCGAAGTGCTTCGCGAGGTTCGCGTGCAGCGCGTACTCGATCAGGTCGACGCCGCTGTGGCGCGCCCCGAGCGCGTTGATCTCGGTTTCGTACTCGGTCTCCTCCATGAAGCGGGCGATCTCGCTCGGTCCCATCCGGACCAGCTTGCGGTACTCCTCCTCGTCGAACAGCGCGGCGCGGCGGGCCCGAACGCGGGCGTTTACGTACTCCGGGTTCGAGCTCCCGATCGTTCGCGTCCTGGGGCTCATTGCTCGAACAGACGGCTGCTAGCCTCTTTGAGGTTGTCCTCCCAGACGTCGGCGAGCACCGAGTCGAACGTGTTGTTCACGCGGATCCGCGAGCCCTCGCTCTCCGCGACGACGCCGCCGAGACAGTCGTACTCGCCGGCGTACTCGTAGCCGTCGTACGATTCGAGCAGTGCCGCGATGAGCGCCTCGTCGTCGGCCCGGCCGTAGACGTCTACCGACGCGCCCTCGTCGAACTCCTCGGCGGCCGCGGCCAGCAGTTCGTCGGTGAGCTCCTCGCGGCGCTCGCCGTCGATCCCCGCTATCTCCCCTTCGACCCGCTCGCGGACGTCCTCGAGGACGTCGCGCCGGGCTTCGAGGCGTTTCTGTTTGGCCTCGAGGTTCGCACTCGAGAGTCGCTGCTCGCGCTCCTGTTCGATCTGACGCTCGACCTCGCGCTCGCGCTCGGCTTCGATCTCCGCCGCGTCGGCCTCGGCCTCGGCGATGATCGCCTCGACGCGCTCGTCGGCGTCCCGCTCGACGTCGCGGGCCCGCGCGCGGGCTTCGTCTCGAATGTCCTCGACGACCGTTTCTAAACTCATTGATGAAGGGAAAGGGGGCGTTCAGGCGACGAACACGACGACCAGCGCGAGGATCACGAGCGTCTCGGGCAGGACCGTCAGGATCAGCCCGAGACCGAACAGATCGCGGTCCTCGGCGATCGCGCCCATCGCCGCGCTGCCGATGCCGCGTTCCGCGTAGCCCGCACCGAGCGCCGCCAGCCCGACCGCGAGCGCCGCCGCGCCCGTGCTGTCGATGGCCGGGCCGCCGGTTTCCTGCTGCAATACGACTGCGTCTGCGAGTGCGTTAGCGATTTCGTACATTAGTAGTGGATGTGAGTTTTCTCGTTACTCAGTCGTGTGGGTTCGATCGGTTCCGAACGGTTCGTAGTTCTCCCCACCGCCATCATAAAACTTCCCAAAGAACTCGACGTATTCGAGGCGTACGCCCTGTAGACCGGCACTCGTGATACCAAGTCCCAGGACGACGAGGTGGCCGACGACGAAGACGAGCGCGCCCGCCAGCACCGTCGCCGCGGCGACGGCGAGGCCGGCGTCGGTGGTGACGATCCCGCCGAACATGAGTTCGCCGCCCTCGGGCACCTCCGCGTGACTACCGGTCATGAAGTGGAAGTGGCCGCTCTCGTCCTCGTAGGCGCCGACCACGAGCAGGTTGACCACGAACGCCATCCCGGCCTTCGCGAGCAACACGGCGGTGATCCGCGTGTACGAGATGACGTGGGCCAGCCCGTTGGTGAGGCTCTCGAGGACGCCGATGATGATGCCGACGCCGCCCTCGTGGAGGTACTCGCCGTAGACCGCGCCGGCGAGGCCGGCGGCCGCGACGACCAGCCCGACGGTCCCGACCGCGGGGCTGAAGCCGCCGAAGCCCAGCGCCATCGGCTCGCCGTCGAAGACGGTGAAGAGGAACTCGGGCTTGTAGGAGGCGTAGCTCGTGCTGAAGATCCAGACCCAGAGCCCGACCGCCAGAAACGCCCACGAGAGGTTGCTCGCGGCGGCGGGCACGAGGCCGTCGGTCTCGAGTTCGTTGACGAACCCGAAGACGTAGCCGACCGTGAGGTGGACCAGCCCGATCAGCAGCGCGACCACGAGCCAGAACAGCGCGAAGGCGCTGTCGAGGCCCTTCTCGATGGGGGCGTGTTCGAGCCCGACGATCCCCTCCCAGAGCACCGTCGAGACGACGTGAAAGCCGAGGAACTCGCCGTAGAGCACGCCGAAGACCGTCGTGAAGATCCCACACCACAGCGCGATCCCGCCGAGGCTCTTCAGCGCGGGGCTGTCGACCGCCCGGTAGAGCCCGTAGCCCATCGCCATGTAGAGGATCCCGTAGCCGACGTCGCCGATCATCAGCCCGAACATCACCGGGAACGTCAGAAACAGGACGATCGTCGGGTCGAGTTCGAAGTACCGCGGCCGGTTGATCGCCTCGACCAGCAGCTGGAACGGGCGTGCGGTCTTCGGGTTCTCCTGGACGACCGGCGGCTCGTCGCCGTGCATGCTGGTCGCGCTCGCGTGACCGCCGTCGGAGCGAGCCTTCGACGGGGACTGCCTCGCGTCGCTCGGCTCACCGCCATCCGAGCGGACCTCTGCGGCCTGCCCGTCGCCGTCGGTCGCCGCGGTCGCGGGCTGGCGCTCCGCGTCGCCAGCGTCGCCCGGCTCGTCGTCGTGGGAGCCGTGGCCGTGACCGTGGGCGACGTCGTCGTAGTCGACGCGTTCGAGTTCCTCGCACTCGACGTGCTCGCCGACCTCGGCGTCGAGGGCGGTCTCCAACTCGTCGTAGCGCTTCGTCGGGACCCACCCCTCCGCGATGAACGAGCGATCCGTCGTCGCAAAGGAGAGGGGAACCTCGGCCTTCTCGACGTCGATCGAGAGCTGTTCTTCGACCGCGAGCAGGAAGCCCGCGACGTCGAGTTTCAGCTCCTCGATCTCGCCGTCGATGGTCGCGAGCTTCGAGTCGATCTGCTGTCTGCGGTGTTCGAGGTCCGCGACGTACTCCTCGGGGCTCGCCTCGGCCTCCGGAACCGAAAGCGGCGTGACCTCGACGCCGACCAGCGCGTCGTCCAGTACGTCCTCGTGGCCGGATTCGGGGTGCGCGAAGACGGCGACGACGCCGTCCTCGGCAAACGTCTCGAACGAGTTGATCCCGTCGGCCGCCGAGAGCGCGTCGCGGATCTCCGCCTCGCGGCCCTCGACGACGCGGGTTTCGAGCGAGTCGTAGCCCGAGAGCAGGTCGAGGTCGATCCCGAGCGTCGCGAAGGGGCGAACGGACGAGAGTCGGTCGTCGATGTCGCGGCGTTCCTCGCGCAACTCGACCCGGCGGTCGTCGAGTTCGTTGACGCGGGCGCGGACCTCCTCGATCTCCGCGTCGATCTCCTCGTCGGTGACGATCCGGCTCGGGCCGGCGTCCTCCTCGTCGATGTCGAGGATGCTCTCGATCGAGCGAACCGTCACGAGTTTCTCGGAGATGCCCTCGGCCTCGGGTGCCGGATCGCCGGGCCGAAAGCCCTCCCACCGGTCGTCGTAGTCGACCACGTGGACGAGGTTGAGCCCGTGGATCGTCTCGATGGCGTCGTCCATCACCCGCTTTGCGCCCGTCACCGAGACCTTGCTCATCCGCTCAGGTCTGAGCATGCACCGCCTCCTCGAACCGCGAGACGACGAACTCGACGACATCCTCTCTGCGGCCTTCCGAGCGGGATTCGAGTTCCTCGCGCTGCTCTTCGCCCCGGGCGAGGATCTCCTCGCGCTCCGCGTCGATCTCCTCGCGGGCGTCGGCGAGGCGTGTTTCGGCGAGATCGTCCGCCTCCTCGCGCGCCTCCTCGCGGATCTCCTCCGCGCGGGCGCGGGCCTCGGCGATGCGCTCCTCGCGCTCGCGTTCGGCCTCGGCGACGATCTCGTCGGCCTCCGCTTCGGCCTCCTTGATCCGGTCTAAAACCTCTGGCCTCGGCATACTGTAATCAGGAGGAAGGTTGCATGACGGGCTATAAGGGAGTTGCGAAAACTACGGCTCGATCCGCGCGTTCGACCACGAATCGCGAGGGATCGTACGGTCGACGTACAGCCAACAGTATATATGAACACGGCCCGAACGCGCCGGCAATGGGAGTCCTCGAAGACAAGGCACGGGCGCGGCTGTTCTACAAGTACCTCTCGAAGGTCTACGACCGGGTCAACCCCTTCGTCTGGAACGAGCAGATGCGCGGACAGGCCCTCTCGATGCTCGACATCGCCGAGACCGACCGCGTCCTCGACGTGGGCTGTGGCACCGGCTTCGCCACCGAGGGACTGCTCGGGTACACCGAGGACGTCCACGGCCTCGACCAGAGCCCCCACCAGCTGGAGAAGGCGTGGGCGAAACTCGGCAAACACGACCCCGTGAGGTTCTATCTGGGCGACGCCGAACGCCTCCCCTTCGCGGACGACAGCTTCGATATCGTCTGGTCGTCGGGGTCGATCGAGTACTGGCCGGACCCGGTCGCCACCCTCGCGGAGATCCGCCGGGTGACCAAACCCGGCGGGCAGGTCCTCGTCGTCGGCCCGAACTACCCGAAAACGGGGATCATGCAGCGGGTCGCCGACTCGATCATGCTGTTTTACGACGCCGAGGAAGCGGATAGAATGTTCGCCGAGGCGGGCTTCGAGGAGGTCGAACACCGCCTGATGGGTCCCTCCTACGACCCCGACATCGCGATCACCACCGTCGCGCGCGTCACCGGGTGATACCGTCGGTCACACCCAACACCGGTCGTCGACGGAACAGGACGTATTCGCGCTGTCGCCCGTCACATCAGGTAGTATCGTTGGATTTCCCATGACCGACGGTATGAGCCACTGGGTCACGAGGCGGTCGTCTCGACCGTCGCAATCGGGAGGTCGTCCTCGAAGATCCGGATCTCGACGCGGCTCCCGGGGTCGGGCTGGGGGCTGTTGGTCGTCTTCGCGACGGTCAGGCTCGCCGACTCCCCGCGATTCCACTCGGGGTCCGTCCCCGCGTTGAAGGGGCCGCTCGGAAAGCCCGTGAAGCCGCTCTGGGAGTAGGCGGGCACCGTCGGCTGTTTCTCGAGCGGTTCGCCGTCGATCTCGACGACGAGGGTGAGTCGCCGGACGTCGAGGGGACCGCCCCGATCGAGGGTGAGCGTCACCTCGTTGTCCCCGGCGTCGACCGCGCCGATGACCAGGACCGTCGAGGCGGGTTCGGCGGGCTCGTAGGCCAGCGCCATCGCGCCGACGGTGGCGCTCAGGAGCACCGCGCAGGCGGCGAGGAGGACGACGCCGAGGACGGGAGAGATCGCACGGGCCACGCCCCCGTTGGCACCCTCACGGGTTATGAACCTTCGTCGACGGCACGCGCGGTGCCCTGGCTCGCGGTCCCCTCGGCGACCTCGAACTCGATCGTCGTCGAGCCGACGGTCGCCTCGCCGGTCACCGGCTCGCGCGGGGCGACGAACCAGACCGTCCCGTCGTCGGTCTCCCCGACGGAGCGGCCGTTGAGCGTGACCTCGCCCGAGAGCGGTGCGCCCGTCTCGGCGTCGGTCAGCGTCACCGTCGCCGGCCCGCCCGGAACGGTCCGGCCCACCGTGACCGTGACGCCCGCCCGGGTCTCCTCGACGGCGGTCACGGTGTCGAGGCGATCGAGGCGCAGCGTCTGGAACTCCCGGTAGACGTCGCCGGTCCCGGTGTCGAGGAACACCGTCAGCGACCCCTGCGAGTGGGTGCCGGTCCCCCGGTGGGTGCCGTAGCCGACCTCGCTGTAGCTCCAGCGGGCCTCCGAGAAGATCGAGGGGTAGAGCTCGGCGATCCGGTCCTCGGACTGGCCGAGGCTCGTGTACTGTGGATCGGCCTCGGGGTCGCGGTTCCCGGGACGGTAGGCCTCGCGGTAGAACCGGTCGCCGTCGACGAGCGCGAGGACGACGCCCTCGCCGTCGGTCTCGACGTGGACGCGCGCCGGTTCGGCCTCGCCGTGGAGCATCTCCGCGACCCGGTCGCGGACCGGCCCCTGCATCGTGCGGGTCTCGACCTCCATCGCCTCCAGTTCCGAACTGAGCGAGACGCCGGGAGTGGCGGCCGCGTGTCCCTCGAGGGACGTCACCGACTCGTCGAGGACGGCGGCGTTCGTGTGGACCACCGCGAGTTCGGCGAGCAGTTCGCGCTCGGAGCGTTCGCCCTCGTAGTACTCCACGTAGGCGGTTCGCTCGCGCTCGCGGAGTCGGGCGATCGACTCGCCGAGTCGGCTCGCCTCCTCGCGGATGATCGCCCGTCGCTCGGCGTCCGAACCCGCGTTCTCCATTCGCGCGTCGATGCGGTGGTCGGCGTAGCGCGCCTCCAACCGGTTGGAGTCGTCGTCGAGGGCCGCCCCGAGGTCGATGACGACGTAGCCCTCGCCGCTCGCGGCCGGCCCGTCCGAGAGCGTCAGCCAGTCGATCGATCCGGCGTCGACGGCCGCCTGCGCCCCCGTCGGTCCGCCGACCGCGGGTTCCGCGGCGGGACCGACCGGCCCCGAAACGGCGACGGCGGGCAGCGAACAGAGCAGGAGAGCCGCGAGGACCAACGGGAACCGCCGTGACATGTGGATCGGATATATCCTTTCTAGTACAAAAGTTATCCGACATAGATCAATTAACTATCGTGTGGAATTATAAGGGGTCGGGATCCTTGTGCGGTCGTTTATTTAGCATGGAAAGCATTTTCTCCCCCCGGCGACCACGCTACTGTATGCGGGTGTCCGTCGCCGTCGTTTTCGGCCTCTGTCTGGTGGCTCTCGTCGGGGGGCTCGCCGTCGGCGCGGAGCCGGTGGCGGGCCAGTCCGACGGCGTCGCGTCGGACGTCGACAACACCTCACAGACGATCGAGATCCGACTCGACGAGGACGGCGACGCGAACGTCTCGGTCTACAAGCAGTTCTCGCTGGAGACCGAGGAGGACCGGACCGCCTTCGACCGCCTCGCCGAGGACTTCGAGAACGGGGAGGCGAGCGGCGAGCTCTCGGCGGACGTCTTCGAGCGGATCGCTGCCGACGCCGCGAACGAGACCGGCCGCGAGATGGCGATCACGAACGTCGAGCGGGAGGCCGAATCGACGTCGAGTACCGGCACCCTGCGGCTGACGGTCACGTGGGAGGGGTTCGCCCCCGCCACCGAGCAGCGGATCGAACTCGGCGACAGCTTCGTGATCGACGGCGAGACGTGGCTCCCGTCGCTGTCGGCCGACCAGCGCCTCGTGGTCCACGCGCCCGAGGACTACGCCGTCGAGAACGCGGACCCGCCCGCGACCATCGATGACGGGACGATCATCTGGGAGGGGCCCCAGCAGTTCGACTCGGGTCAGCCGACCGCGACGCTCGTCGCGGGCAGCCAGACCGGGCAGGGCTTCTCGCTGCTGACGATCGGGCTCGGCGTCGGCCTCGTCGGGGCGATCGCCCTGCTGATCTACGTCCTCTCTCGACGAGGGAGCGACGCCCCGTTCGTGCCGACGGCGACCGGCGGCGATCGCGGGTGGATGACGCTGCTCTCGCCGACGCCCGAACGCGAGCGCTCGGACGGCGGGCCCGCGCCGCCACCGGACCCCGAACCCGACCCGGCGTCGGAGCCCGATCCCGACCCGTTCGCCGGCGTCGACGAGGAGCTACTGTCGGACGAGGAGCGCGTGATCCGGCTGCTCGAGGCCAACGACGGCCGGATGAAGCAGGCGACGATCGTCGTCGAGACCGACTGGTCGAACGCGAAGGTCTCCCAACTGCTCTCGTCGATGGAGGACGACGGCGAGATCGAGAAGCTACGGATCGGCCGGGAAAACCTCATCACCCTCGCCGATCGGGAGTGATACCGTCGGTCATACCGCCGTGAATCGGCCGTTTACAGGGCGGGACTCGCTCGCGCCGTGGTCCGTCGAATCAGGTGCGTGCCGTTGACTGTCCCGTGACCGACGGTACGGGACCGGGGTTCCGGAATCGGCGGTCCGGGCTCCGGCCGGCGGCATAGAAAACGTTTACCACCGGGGGGACTGAAGCAACGATGATGAAGGTTCTCGTGACCGTCGCGGAGGTGGGGACCGTCGAGGACGACTTCGAGATCGACGGCACCGCCATCGACGAGCGATACCTCGAGTACGACCTGAACGAGTGGGACGACTACGCCGTCGAGGAGGCCGTCCAGCTCGTAGAAGAGGGGCTCGCCGACGAGGTCGTCACCGTGACCATCGGCCCCGAACGCTCGGAAGAAACGATCCGGATGGCGCTCGCGAAGGGCGCGGACCGCTCCGTCAGGGTGTGGGACGACTCCTTCGACGGGCTGCTCGACGTCGGCGTCAAGACCGAGCTGCTTCGGGCGGTCGTCGCCGAGGAGGAGCCGGATCTGATCCTCACGGGCGTCCAGACCGGCGACGCCATGTTCGGCGCGACCGGCGTCTCGCTCGCGTCGGCCGTCGACCTCCCGTGGGCCGCCGTCGTCAACGACCTGGAGTTCGACGGCGAGACCGCACACGTCCACCGCGAACTCGAGGGCGGCGTCGAGGAGCTGACCGACGTCGAGACGCCCGCAGTCCTCACCATCCAGACCGGGATCAACGAACCCCGCTACGCGAGCCTGCGGGGGATTCGACAGGCCCAGAGCAAGGAGATCGCCGTGAAGACCCTCACGGACCTCGGAATCGACGGCGTCGAGAGCCGCCTCGAGATGACCGAGATGTACGAGCCCGACGTCGAGGGCGACGCGACGGTCTTCGAGGGGAGCGCCGAGGAGACCGCCGTCCAGCTCGCGGGCGCCCTCCGAGAGAAGGGGGTGGGCGCACAATGACTGTCGGTGCATGCCCGGCGCGCACCGACTGCATCGTTCTCACGGACGGTGAGAGCCGATGACGGGCGTTCTGGCGATCGCCGAACACCGCCGCGGCGAACTCCGGGACGTGAGCTACGAGCTGATCGGCGCGGGCCGCGAACTCGCCGACGACCTCGACGAGGAACTCCACGTCGCGGTCATCAGCGGGCAGGTCGGGGAGTTCGCCCAGTCGCTCTCGAAGGAGGGCGTCGACGTCGTCCACACCGTCTCGGACGGCGCGGAGTTCAACCACGACGTCTACACGCAGGTCACGGAACGGCTGGCCGACGAACTCGATCCCACCGTGGTGCTCGTACCGAACTCGGTCAACGGCCTCGACTACGGGCCAGCGGTCGCCGACCGGCTGGACCGGCCGCTCGTGACCGACGTGGTCGACGCCTCGTTCGAGGACGGACTCACGGCGACCCGCGAGATGTACGGCTCGAAGGTCGAGACGACCGTCGAGGTCGACGCCGAGCGGACGGTGGTGATGGTCCGCGGCGGCGAGTGGCCCGGCGCGAGCGGCAACGGTGACCCCGAGATCAGGGAGGTCGACGTCGAGATCGACGAGTCGGCGGTCCGCACGACGGTCACGGGCTTCGAGGAGGTCGGCGGCGGCGACGTCGACATCGGCGACGCGGAGGTGCTCGTCAGCGTCGGGCGGGGAATCGGCGAGGCGGAGAACATCGAACTGATCGAGGAGCTCGCGGACGCGCTCGACGCGACGCTGTCGGCCTCCCGGCCGATCGTCGACAGCGGGTGGCTGCCGAAGAACCGGCAGGTCGGCCAGTCGGGCAAGACGGTGACGCCCGAGGTCTACATCGCGATCGGCATCTCGGGGGCGGTCCAGCACGTCGCCGGGATGAAGGGAAGCGAGACGATCGTCGCGATCAACACCGACCCGAACGCGCCGATCTTCGACATCGCGGACTACGGGATCGTCGACGACCTCTTCGACGTCGTTCCCGCGTTGATCGACGAGTTCGAGGGGTGACGCCCCGACCGGTGCGAGCGAAGCGAGCGGGTTTTTGGAGCAGATTTTTGCGAGGAGTGGTTCGCTCGCGAACCCGACGAGTAAAAAGGTGCACGTGGATCGACGAGTTCGAGGGGTGACGCCTCGACCGGTGTGAGCGAAGCGAGCGGGTTTTTGGAGCAGATTTTTGCGAGTAGCCCTCCGTGAATCGAGCGGAGCCGAGACAGGCGGGGCTCGTGCCCTCGCCCGTCGACTCGGGCCACCGCAGGTCGTCCTCCCGTGACCGACAACATGATCGCAGCGTTCGAACGAGCGAGACACGTTTTTGCCGTCACCCACCGTAGTGCGGGTAATGGTTCGGGGAGAGACGGGGCGGTTTTCGGGGGGGTTTCCGTACGCTCGCGTCGGCGAGGGGCCGGAGACGCTGGTGTTCCTGCCGGGCGTGACGGATCCGTTGTTCGACGGGGACTACTCCCGGGTGTCCGTTCGGTTCCTCCGGCGGTACTACCACCGGTTCGTCGGCGAGTACACCGTCTACGTGATCAGCCGACCGCGCGGGCTCGAAGCCGGCAAGACGATACGGGACATGGCCGACGACTACGCGCGGGTCATCGGCGAGGAGTTCGGGTCGGCGAGCGTCTGGGGGCTCTCGATGGGCGGGTGTGTCGCCCAACAGTTGGCGGTCGAGCACCCCGACCGCGTCGAGGACCTCGTCCTGGCGGCGACGGGCACCCGCCTCTCGGCGGAGGGGCGGGAACTCGCCGACGGGATGCGTCGTCGGGCCTACGACCACGACTGGGGATCGATCCGTGCGACGGTCGCCGCCGAGATGTTCCCCGACTGGCGGCGATTCGTCTACCCGCCGATGACCGCCACCATCGGTCGCTTTACGCTCCCGAGGCCGGCGGTCCCCGCCGACGCCTGGATCTCGATCGAGGCGCTGTTGGACTACGACGGGCGAGCGAGCGTCCGCGCGATCGAGTCGAGGACGCTGGTGATCGGCGGCGAAAACGACCGTTTCTTCCCGCCCGCGATCCTCGAGGAGACCGCCCGCGCGATTCCCGGCGCCGAGTTGCACGTGGTCGAGGGCGCGAGCCACGGCGCGTTTTACACCCACAAGCCGAGCTTCGAGAAGCGGATCCTGGCGTTTCTCGCGGCGTGATCAGTCGGCGAGTCGATCGCGGATCGCGGCCAGCCACTGCGGGCCCTTCTTCGGGACCCGTCGCTCGCTCCGGGTCGTCGTCACGTCGAGGCCGGGGCTGTAGTAGCAGACGGGGTCGGTTCCGGGGTGTTCGAACCCGTTGGCCTCGAACAGCGTGTTCCGTGCCACCGACGTCGTCGCGGGGTGAAGCGTCCACGGGGCGTGGTCGACGTCGGTGTGGCGGACGGCCCCGTCGGTTCCCTGCGTGTAGAGCCGGCGGCGCTCGGTCAGGAATTCGGCACGGGAGCCGGGCTCGGGCGTGAACGGCTCGCCGGCCGGCCCGTAGCTCGCCTCGAAGCGGGCCGGGCGGTCGCCGGGGTGGAGCCGCCTGCTCGAGAACGCCACCTCCTCGCCCGTCCATCGACAGTCCATCCGGGCGTAGTAGTAGGGGAGGCGATGGGACAGGCGCGCGCCGAGGACGGCCGCGACGCTCGGCGCGTCGAGGCTGAAGAAGTAGACCCCCGGCTCGCCCTCGTGGGTGACGTAGGTGCGCAGGTTGAGTTCGGGGAGGTCGATCCCCAGCCAGTCGGGAAGCCCGCGGGGGCGGGTGTCGACGTTGACGAAGGGGATGACCGAGAGCCAGCCGGCTCCCTCGTGGGTCTGGACCGCCAGCGCCTCCGGGAGGTGTGCGTCGAGGCGGTCGGGATCGACCGGCCAGTTGGCGAACAGGAGGTGTCGCCACCCGAACGCCAGCGGGATCGAGATCTCCATGCGGTTCCTACGGCCTCGCGTCGGTTAACTCCGAGCCGGACGGACCGATCCGTCACCTACTTGCCGCGACCTCCCCGAAGGCCGGTAATGGAGTATCTCGAACGCCGGCGGGCGCTCGTCGACGAGCGTCTGGAGGACGTCGTGAGCGGGGTCGAACCCGACCGCCTCGCTCGTGAGGTCCGCCACACCGCGCTCTCGGGGGGAAAGCGGGTCCGCCCGACGGTGACGGTGCTCGTCTGTGAGGCCGTCGGCGGCGAGCCACGCGATGCGGTGGAGTTCGGCGTCGGGATCGAACTCGTCCACAACGCCTCGCTCGTGATCGACGACATCATCGACCGCTCGACGGTCCGCCGGGGCGTCGAGAGCGCGTGGAGCGCGTTCGGGTACGGCCCGGCGATCGTCGACAGCGACGCCCAACTGGGCGAGGCGTTCGCCCTGTTCTCGGCGGACCCGCGGGCGATGCAGACCGTGACGGAGGCGATGGTCGAACTCGGGGAGGGCGAGGCGACGGAGCTGGTGGCCCAGCCGAGTTCGGAGGCGGAGTACATGGAACTCGCCCGGCGCAAGACCGGGGCGCTGTTTCGCGCCGCCGCCGAACTCGGCGCGATCGCCGCCGACGCCGACGCTGTCACCGTCGAGGCCGTCGGCGAGTACGCCGAACGGGTGGGGATCGCCTTCCAGATACGGGACGACGTGCTCGACGCGACCGCCGACGCCGAGGAGTTGGGAAAGCCCACGGGGCGGGACGACGAGATGGAGCGGCCCTCGCTGTTGCAGGTGACCGACCTCACCCCCGAGGAGGCCGACGGGCGCGCACGCCGCCAGTCCGACGCCGCGCTCGACGCGCTCTCGCGGGTCGAACTCGTCGACGACCGCGCCGCCGAGTACCTGCGCGACCTCGCGGAGTTCGTGGTCATTCGTGAACGATAGTTCGGGTTACGGGCCGCTCCAACGCAATTATAGCCGTCGGTGACGTACGTCCGTCCAATGAGCCGCCCCACCCACAGCACCGACGTCGACGGCCCGCCCGACGGGAAATCCGTCCTGTTCTGTCCCGTCTGTGACCACCAGAGCCCGGTCGACGGCGACTGGGTCGTCCGCGAGCGGGCGACGGGCGTCGAGTACCGCTGTCCCGTCTGTGACGAGCGACTCACCGAGCGCGAGCGCGAGCGAACGCCGATGGCGCGGGCGTGGTCCGCGTGGATCCGCGCGGCGAGCGCGTGGCTCCGGCCCCCAAAGCGACTCCGGGTCTAGGTCGGCTCCGGGCGCCGTTTGAGCCTGGATTCCGCGATGGCGAACGCGAGGGTGCTCGCCAGCCCCAGCAGGGTGCCGACCGTGAGCGCGATCGCCACGTAGGGGAGGTCCTGATAGCCCAGCACGAACGCGCTGACGGCGTGGAGCACCACCGCGATCGAGACCACGTAGAAGGGCGCGTTGAGGTAGCGCCACTCGAAGCGCTCGGCGAGGTACTCGTCGGTGATCTGTCCCAGACTGGAGGTGATGCCGGCGGCGGCGAACCACTGGACCGCGCCGTACAGCAGCGCGGCGATCACCTCGATCGTCCCCAGCGCCATCTCCGCGCGGGCGTCGTTGAGTGCGTCGAGCCCGCCGACGCCGCCGATGAAGAGCAGGGCGGCGGCCACGACGTAGGTGATGAGCGTCACCCGGCCGGTGTACAGCAGCCGTCGCCCGCGTTCGGCGTACTCGTCGACGGTCTCCTCGAGACCGAGCCCCCGAAACAAAACATAGAGCCCCAGCATCGCCGAGAGGACGCCGAGAATACTGCCGGGAAGCCCCAGCAGGTCGGCGACGGCGACCAGCGGGTAGATCAACAGGAGAATACCGAGTGGAATGAGGATCGTTCCTCTGGTTTCGGGGTCGTTCAACACCTGCTTGATCGTGTAGTACATCGATTCGAGGTCCTGGGCCTGTCGGACGACGACGCGGCGGATGCCGTCGACCGGAACGCGAGAACGGATCACGGGGATGACGCTCTCGTCCTGTGCGCCGTCGGTGACGATGATCGCGGAGACCGACTCGCCGGTGGCCAGCCCCGCGAGCACGCGGTCGAGTTCGTCGCCGACCTCCCTGTTCGCGCCAACGTCGGCCTTGGCGTTGCCGGTGATGGCGGCGACCTCGACGGCCTCGCCCTCGCTCGCCAGCCGGTCGTAGAGGTGGACGCCCTGAAAGAGGACGTTGACGTCGGAGTCCTCGGGGTCGGCGGTGGCGAGCGCGACGGCGGCGGCCTCGCAGGCCTCGCGGCCGACGACCGGGGTGTCGAAGCCCGTCTTCCGGCCGACGTCGTCGTCGAGGTCGACGCACAACACCAGCAGCATCGACCGGGGCTACACGGGGAGCGAATAAGGACCTTCGGGAGCGTTCGGTTCGACGGGTCGCCGGGCTACGGCTCCCCGACGGACTCGCTAGCCTCGGGGGCGCTCCTACGGTCGGCCTCCGTCCCGACGATCACCAGCCCCTCGATCACCGCCCGGTGAGCGCGCCGGAGGCGTTCGGAGAGCGCCTGGTGGGAGACGTCGAGTTCCTCGGCGATCTGGCTCAACGACTTCTCCCGGGGGACGTCGTAGTAGCCGTGCTCGAAGGCGGTGACGAGCGTCTCGTACTGCTGGTCGGTCAGGAGCGCGGGGCCGCGCTGGCTGGTGTCGACCTCGTAGATCCGGGCCAGTCTCGCCTCCAGGCCGTCCGTTCGACACGCGTCGTAGACCCGCGAGACGTCCTCGCGGGTCGGGAACAGCACCCGAAAGAGCCATCGGTCGTCCTCGCTGGTGGCCGACAGGACCGCGCCGTCGGTCGCGGTGGCCCGGACGAGGAACTCCACGTCGTCCGTCCAGACCATCTCGTAGAGCACACCCCCGTCGTCCTTGGCGGTCAACTGCCGGTACGAACGGATCGAGGGGTCCTCCTCGAAGGCCGCCCCGAGTTCGTCGGGATCGGCACCGTCGAACCAGACGAACGGCGAGACCAGATCGTCGTCGGCGACGATCTCCTGGACCTCGGCGGCCACCCCGTCCAACCGTCCGAGCGTCCGGGCCATGGCGAACGACTCGACCGGGATCTCGATCTCCGCGATGGTTGCTGACATGGAACCACCCTACTGGGTCATCCATCCCTGTCGTCATAAACCCCCTCGATGTCGAAGTCATTTATACGCTGTCGCCGTCATGGCGTTCTCGGGAACGAGCAGGGGCACGCCGTACCCACGGACACCACGACCAAAGGGACGGGACCGCGGGGCGGACGGCCCCGAGTGGGCTTCGGCCACCACGTCGGGAGCATCGACGGGGAGGCCGGCCACCGGGTGGTCCATGAAAACGACCGGCCTCCCGAACGAAGGATATGGAGGGAGGGAGAAAGGGACGCCGCTTGCCCCATCACCCCGTTATAAGCGGGACCGCCCGCTCCGGCGTGCGGACGAAGCCGTGCGTCTTTTGTCCGTCGACCGCGTTGTCGGAACACGAAATGATCTCGAAGGGCTGTGAGCAGTGCGCCGAGGGGGGGAAGATGGTGCTGTTCGTCTACGGCTACTGCGACCAGCGCGACTGCTTTTACTGCCCGTTGGGGGAGAACAGGAAGAACGTCACTCAAGTGTACGCCAACGAACGGCCCGTCGAGCGCGATTCCGACGTGATCGAGGAGGCAAAACGCATGGACGCGCTCGGCACCTCGTTGACGGGCGGCGAACCCCAGGAGGCGATGGCGAAGACCTGCCGGTATCTCCGCCTGCTCAAAGACGAGTTCGGCCCCGAGCACCACACCCACCTCTATACGGGCATCACCGGCGGCCGCGAGAACATGCGCCGCCTCTCGGAGGCGGGCCTCGACGAGATCCGGTTTCACCCGCCGCTGGAACTCTGGGGCGACCTCCATGGAACGGAGTGGGAGGAGATCCTGCATATCGCCCGCGAGGAGGGACTGACCCCGGCCTTCGAGATCCCCGGCATTCGCGCCGAAACCGAGTTCCTCGACTTCCTCGACGAGGGGGCGGCGGAGTTCTGTAACGTCAACCAGTTCGAGATGAGCGACGGGAACTACAGGCGAATGCAGGAGGAGGGCTACGAACTCGAGGACGGCCACATGAGCGCCGTCGAGGGCTCGAAGGCCATCCTCGAGGAGATGGGCGACCACCCGAAGGTCTACTTCTGTACGAGCGTGTTCAAGGACGCCGCCCAGCACCGCAACCGGCTGAAGCGCATGGCACGCAACGTCCGCCGGGAGTTCGACGAGATCACCGACGACGGCACGCTCGTCTACGGGAAGACGTGGGAGCCCGAGGCCCGACTGCGCGACCTCGGGGTGCCCGAGGAGTTCTACACCGTCAAAACGGAGCACGTCGAACTGGCGTGGTGGCTGCTGGAGGAGATGATCGAGGAGGGCGATCTCTCGAAAGGGGAGATTGTCGAGCAGTACCCGACCTACGACGGGACGGTCGTCGAGCGGACGCCGCTGGCGTAACAGAGCGGTTGTGGGTTGCGGTTCCGTTTTTTCCCGCGAGCGAAGCGAGCGGTCGCGGCGAGTGATCAACGGGAACGAGCCGCGTTTTGATCGACCTTTTGCCAGCGAAGCGCAGGAAAAGGTCGGTCGTAAGCGTTTAGACCGCCGCTTTGCTACGTCTCCGTATGCCGGACTGTCCACTCGCAGACGAATGCCCGAGTTATTCCGAGCGGATCACGGGAATGGGATGTCAACACTACGGGGACCGCGGTGGCGCCGAGTGGTGTAGCCACTACAACCAGCCGATCCGCGACCTGAAACAACAGCCCGTCCAGCCCGGCGAGGAGGTCGTCGTCGAGGTCGACGACATGCACGAGAGCGGGGCCGGGGTCGGCCGAACCGAGGACGGCTTCATCGTGATGGTCGACGGCATCCTCCCGCAGGCACGCGCTCGCGTGAAGGTCACGCAGGTCCACTCGAACCACGCCCGCGCAGAGGAGATCGAACGCCTCCCGCTCGAACCCGAGGAGGAAGACGAGGGCGGGCGCGACGACGAGAACGGGACGGACGGGGAGACGAAACCGACCCGGGAGCGACTCGGTAGTCGGGACAACTTCTGGGGCGCATAGCCGCGGGTTCATGAGCGAGTCGAACGACTACGACGTGGACGCCCTGCTCGATCGGGTCGGCTTCGAAGCCGACCGGAACGTTCTGACACGCCGGCAGGCGGAGGTACTGGCGCTGCGCGAGCGCGACGTCCCCCAAGCCGACATCGCACAACGGCTGGGCACGTCGCGGGCGAACGTCTCGAGCATCGAGACGAGCGCCCGAACGAACGTCGAAAAAGCCCGCGAGACGATCGCCTTCGCCGAGGCGCTCAACGCCCCGGTTCGCGTCGACGTCGCGGCGGGCACTGATCTCTACGACATCCCATCGCGAGTGTACGCGGCCTGTGACGACGCCGACGTGAAGGTCAACCAGACCGCCCCGGAGCTGATGAAATCGGTCAGCGACGCGGCGGGCGACGCGGTGAGCGGACGCGAAGTCAAGCGCGACCTTCTGGTCGGCGTGACGATGGACGGTACGGTGCGAGTCCGGCGACAGGAACTCGATTGATTGATTTGGTTAGCGACTCGACATCCCTCGGGCCATCCGACCTGATAAACTATAATCGACGATATGGAATACGGCGATGAGACCGGGAGATCACGCCGTTCACGGATCGGATCGGCCAACTGCCGATGTACGGCCGTCACCGAGATACCAGCGGTGACGGGACCATCACGGTCAGGAATCGCTTCAGGACGGTTCAGGCAGCAAGCCCGATCCCGGAGAAGGCGTTTCCGACGGGAGGTTCGTCCTGTGATAGGATGAGAAACCCACGTGGTCGGGAGGACGCTACCGAGGTTATCGAAAGCGCGGGGAAGTCGGTGACAGCCACAACCAGAGGCGGATAGCGGGTAGACGGGCGGTCAGGGTCGATACGTCAGCCGAATCGACCGAACGAACGGCTCACGGCCATCGGTGTACCGTCGCCGGGAAACGACGAACGTCGTTCGAGAGCGGATTCGATATCGTCATATATGATTTATCCAGTGGGAAGAGGGTTCACCATCGCGTCGGAGTACGGATCACCACGTCTCGACCGTCCCGTTGTGGAGGTCCTCGACACAGCCCTCACAGTCCCGGTGGCCCGCTTCGTAACACTCGGGGCGGTCGTTCGCGTCGAGTTCGACGGTCCGCTTTTCGGCGTAGCGCCGACAGACGATCCGCGCGCGGTCGTCGAAGACGGAGTTTCGGGCGTCCTCGTAATCCCTGCGAGCCATCTCGTAGCGCCGGCCCGCCTTGCGGAACGTCGTCCGCACGAAACGATCCATCGCCCGTCGGTCCATACGATGGCTACAGGAGCGCCACACAAAGACCCGTCGTCGGTGCGCGACTACGAACGACCGGGGTGGGCGTAGAGAGGTGGCCGAGAGATCACTTTCACCCCGCTCGCGGAACTTTTTATACCATCGGGCACCAACAGTCGTATGTCTCCCATTGAAAACGAGGCGGAGACAGTGAGACCATGACAGACCTGCGACAGCACGCGGAAAGCATAGCGGACCAGTTCTCAGAGCACCTCGACATCAGTACCGAGGAGGTCGAGTCCCGACTCGAAACGCTCGTGAGCGAGTACAAGATCCCGGCCGAGGAGGCACGACGAAGCGTCACGAACCACTACCTCGACGAGGCGGGATTGGATCGGGACGCGCTGGGCGGCGGTTCGAACAGCGAGGTCCAGCTCGCGGAGATCGACGCGGCCGAGCAGTGGGTCGACCTCACGGCGAAGGTCGTCGACCTCTGGGAGCCCCGAAGCGACTCCATCGCGCAGGTGGGCTTGCTCGGCGATCCCTCCGGCACGCTGAAGTTCACCAAGTGGGCGAAGTCCGACCTGCCCGAACTCGAGGAGGGCGGCGTCTACCGGCTGGAGAACGTCGTCACCGACGAGTACCAGGGCCGATACTCGGTCAAGCTCAACCGCACGACCGGGATCACCGAACTCGACGAGGAGCTCGAGGTCGGCAACGACGAGAGCGAGATCGAAGGCGCGCTCGTCGACGTCCAGTCGGGATCGGGGCTGATCAAGCGCTGCCCCGAGGAGGGCTGTACCCGCGTCCTCCAGAACGGCCGGTGTTCCGAACACGGCGAGGTCGAAGGCGAGTTCGACCTCCGGATCAAGGGCGTCATCGACGACGGCCGTGAGGTCCAAGAGGTGATCTTCGACCAGGAGGCGACCGAGGAGGTCGCCGGGATCACCCTCGAGGAGGCCAAACAGATGGCGATGGACGCGCTCGATACGACGGTCGTCGCCGACGAAATCCGTTCACAACTACTTGGGCGGTACTACCGGATCACCGGGCCGACGTTCGGCCGCTACGTGCTGGCCGACGCGGTCGAGGAACTCGGCGGACCGACGGATCCCGAGGAGACGCTGATCAAAGCGAGGTCGATCTGAAATGAGCCAAGCACCCACCCGCGAACTCGCCCAGCGCGTCTTCGCCAGCGAGTTCAACGACGCCGGCTACACGTTCAAGGAGAGCGACGACGAGCGCGCGCCGCTGTACGCGCTGCTCCCGACGGGCGCGCGCGCCAACCGCGTGTTCATCGTCGGCACCCTCACCGAGAAGAGCGACGTCGGCGAGGACAGCGAGTACTGGCAGGGTCGGATCGTCGACCCCACGGGAACGTTCTTCGTCTACGCCGGCCAGTACCAACCCGAGGCCGCGAGCTTCCTGCGAGAGGTCGAGCCGCCGGCGTACGTCGCCGTCGTCGGCAAACCCCGGACCTACGAGACCGACGACGGCGACGTCAACGTCTCGGTCCGGCCCGAGTCGATCACGGAGGTCGACACCGGAACGCGGGATCGCTGGGTCGTCGAGACCGCCCAGCGGACCATCGAGCGCATCGAGGCGTTCGACGACGAGGCCAACGAGTATGCGGCGATGGCCCGCGAGGAGTACGACCTGTCGGTCGAGGACTACCGCCGTGACCTGCTCTCGGCGCTCGAAAGCGTCGAGGAAGGCGAGGACGAAGAGACGGCGGAGACGACGGCCTGAGGGCGAACCGTTTTTCGACCGAACACGCCCCGAAGAGACGTCGGAACGGAGTCGTCCGGGTGTCACTACCACCCGAACGGGGCTACCTACCAGCCCATGAGATCCGATTCGAACGAGCAGCAAGAACGTATCGAAACGCGCGGAGAGGAATCACCCAGTGCCGGTTGGCGGGCGGTGTACGCCGCGATGGGCGTCTCGACGGACGGGGACGTCGAGAAAGAGGCGACGACTGACCACCGGGAGACGTCCACTGAGGACCGACGACTCTCGAAGGCGGGACACGAGAGGAGAGTTACGGCGAGATCGTAGCCGGCCCGTGTCTGACAAACCCTTAAGTATTCGCCGGGAGGAATGTAACGGGAATGGGCAACAAGAACAAGACGATCTCCTTTCGCGTCAACGAGAACGCCTTCGAGACCCTCCGGGAGATCGCGGAGGAGCGCGACATCTCGCTGTCGGCAGTGTTTCGCGATTACGTCGATACGCTGGTTGCCCACGACGGCCAGGTGCGGGTGGTCCCCGAAGGCGACGCCGACGGGGAGGCGACGGGAGAGTTCCCGCCGAAGGTGGAGGTGCCGAAGAGCTTCGTCCGCGAGCACGAACGCCTCGAACTCGAGGCCGAACACCTCCGTGAACAGCTCGACGAGCACAAACGCTACATCACGCAGCTTCGCCAGGAACTCGACGACGAGGAGGAGATCGAGGAGGTCGTCCACCTGGAGGAACTCGACCGCGAGAACGGGAAGGCGGAAGACCCCTACAGGCTGGGCTAGCCCGAGAGTTCGCGCTTTTTCGCCGCCGCTGCCCGCTCGGCTTCGTCGTCGTCCTCGACGCTCGCGAGCGCCTCGATCGCTTCGAGAGTCCTGACCGAGTCGTCGAGAAACGAGAGGACGTCACCGGGATAGGCGTAGACCATGTAGTCGTCGCTCATCACGTCGACGATCGCCTCGGGACCGAGACCCTCCGCCCGCAGTTCGAGGAGGTAGCGCATGAACTTCCGTTCCGGGCAGCCACAGTAGGGGTTGGTATCACAGTCACAGTCGAGGAAGTCCTGTGCGAACTCGAGGACGCGCTCGCGGGAGGCGTCGTCGAGTTTCTCCAACCCCTCGCCCTGAAAGAGCAGATCGAGCGTCGCCCCCTTGAACGCCCCCTTCGGAATCGAGGTGTCGAGCTGCGAGGCGAGTTGGCGGTGGTTCTTGACGTAGATCTTGTCCGTGATCGCCACAGTGAGAGGTTCTACGAACCGGACTCACAAAAGCACCCGGCTCCGGACTATTCGAGGGTGATCTCCCCGCGCATCGCCTCGGGGTGGTACTCGCAGTAGTAGGCCGCCATCCCCTCGGCCGCGTCGAACGTCAGCGTGACCGTCTCGCCCTGCTCCTCCGAGGAGTCCGACGCCTCGAGTTCGGTGCCCTCGGCGTCCTCGATGATGAGTTCGTGTTCCGCGCCGTCGAGGTTCTCCCAGGTGAGTTCGTACGTCGTTCCGGCCTGGAGCGCGAGGGAGGGGTTCGTCTGATCCGCGATGTCGCTCGGCTCCTGGCCCTGCCAGCCGTCGGTGGCCCCGCCCAGGCGGATCGTCCGTGTCTCGCCGCCGTTCGCTCCGCCGTTTCCGGCTTCCCCGTCGTCGCCCCCTTCATCGTCGCCGCCTCCACCGGAACCGCCGCCGTTCTCCCCGCTGTCGCCTCCGTCCGAGCCACCTCCGCCGTCCCCGCCGCTCCCGGAGCCGTCCAGACAGCCCGAGAGGAGCGTGATCGATCCGATCAGAGCGGTTCCATTCACGAGTGCGTCTCGGCGGGTGGTCGACTGACCCATCATCGGCGGCTACACGGGTCGCCACCAAAAAGGACGGGGCTCGCGTCACCCGGTCGTGATAACGACTCGCACGTCCCCGGGGAGTCGTAACGTATTTCAGCCACAGGGCGAGTAGGAGTGGGTGTGTCCGGGTTGGGGTAGTGGACTATCCTTCAGCCTTGTGGAGGCTGAGACGCGGGTTCAATTCTCGCACCTGGACCTCCTTTCGAGCACGCCTCTACGAGCGGGCGCTTTCCGCTGAAAGCGTCCGCGAGCGACCCATAGCGAGAGGGAAGTCCGACCGAGTCCTCTTCGAGCGGCCGTCGAGCACCACGGGGAGGGCTCGTTACGTTGAAACTTGGCGCTATAGCCGTTGCTGACCGATTCGTTTGTTCGCGCTGCTCGCCGGCCGGCGATAGAAAACGGCGCTACTCCGAGGGGTCGTTACCGCGCTGGAACAGGTAGGTCATCTCCCACAGCGCCGACTCGAAATCCCCTTCCTCGGAGGCGTTTTCGAGCTGACGGTACAGCGAGTCGGAGACGGTGATCTCTGGCATCACCCATCAGTACAACCGCTTGCCACAAGAAGCTACTGCGATTCGAAATCGAGTAAATTTTCGTTCGGCTGCTACCACGCGTCCCGGAAGAGGTATATAGAACTGCAAACAATCTACTTGGTGATCAGCATGGCAATGCGACGACATCCCTTCGAGGAGATGGATCGAATGATGGAACAGATGCGCCGCTCGATGTGGGAGGGCTGGACCGACCGCCCGATGCTGGGCGGCGATCGGCGGGACGTCAACCTCGGTCTCGACACCGACGACGAGGGCTACGTTCTGCTGGCCGACATGCCGGGCTTCGAGAAGGAGGAGATCGACCTCCGGTTCGACGACGGGGTCGTCTCGATCGAGGCGTCCCACGAGCGCGACGAGGGCGACGACACCGTCGCCCGTCGACACACCCGCTACGTCCGCGAGCAGGTTCGGGTCGGCGACGTGATCGCCGAGGAAAGCACCGCGAGCTACCGCAACGGGGTCCTCGAAGTCCACCTCCCGACCCGCGGGGAGGCCGCGGACGAGGGATCGCGGATCGACATCGACTAGTTACTCCCAGCGGCGATCGGGCTCGGGGTCCCGGACGGGTCCCGTCCGGTCGGGTTCGCGCTCGTCGGCGGCCCGTTTGGCGGTCTCGATCGAGCCGCTCGATCGGATGATGTTGAGCGCGGTCATCAGGTCGGTTCGGGAGATCAGCCCGGCGAGGTCGCCGCCCTCGACGACGAGCAGCCGCCCGATCCGCCGTTGCTGCATCCGGTTGAGGGCGTCTATCGCCTCCGCGTCGGGCGCGATCGTCTCCAGTTCGGTGGTCATCACGTCCTCGACGGTGAACGCGTCGCGCTCGACGGCGTCGACCTCGCGGGCGTCGGACAGAGTGACGACCCCGACGAGTCGGCCCCCGTCCATCACCGGGTAGCCGGTGTGGCGTTCGGAGAACATCCGTTCGAGGAGGTCGGCGATCGAGGTGTCGGGCGAGACGCTGTCGACCTCCTCGCCGGGGGTCATGATGTCGTCGACACGGACCCCCTCGAAGGCGGCGTTCATCACCGTCTGTTGGGCCTCGCCCGAGGCGGCGATGTAGATGAAGAAGGCGATCCCGATGAGGATGATGTTGAGCTGTAGCAGTCCGAACAGCCCCATGAAGAGCGCGAAGAGCTTGCCGACCTCGGCGGCGATCTGGGTCGCGCGCGCGAACGGGCGGTTCCGCGCGAGCAGCGCCCGCAGGACGCGCCCGCCGTCCATCGGAAACGCCGGCAGCATGTTGAAGCCCGCGAGCGCGACGTTCAACAGCGCGAGGTAGGCGAAGACGAAGGCGACCCCGTCGAACCCCGACGGAACGACCAACAGGAGGAGATACGATCCGATCCCGACCAGGACGCTGACAACGGGTCCGGCGATGGCGATGAGGAACTCCTGTTTCCAGTCCTCGGGCTGATCGGAGAGCTGGGCCAATCCCCCGAAGATCCACAGCGTGATCGAGTCGATCGGGAACCCGTAGCGGATGGCGACCAGCGAGTGGCCGAGTTCGTGCAGGACGACGCCGACGAACAGACCGATCGCCGCCGAGAGACCGAGGATCCACGGCCGGTAGCCGGTCGTGAGATCCGCGGCGTCCAGCCCCGTCCCGAAGACGGCGTTCAGCGGGTCGACCAGCAGTTCGATCTGGGCGCCGATCAGCCACGCGAAGATCGGGAGGATCAACAGAAAGGAGACGTCTAGCTTGATCGGGATTCCGAAAAGCGAGCCGATCCGGAAACTCTTGAACATTACCGGGAGGTTAGGGAAGCAGACGTATAAAATACGCCCGAGCGATCGGCCGTCATCGGTTCCACAGTCGACCGGCCAGCCGATCGAGGATCGACGGATCGAGTCGGCGTCGGGTCACGATCACGGTCCGATCCGAACGACGGCCGACCGCCTGCGGAACCGAGCCGACGAGCCGACGGCGCACCACCCCGCGTCGGGTCGCCCCGAACACGACGAGGTCGCACTCGCTCGCGGCCTCGACGATGGCGTCGGCGACCCCGCTCGCTTCCCTGAGTTCGGTCTCCGTCGGAACCGCCAGCAGATCGGTCGCCTCCTCGATGTGACCCCGGGCGGCCTCCCGTTCCGCTTCGGTCGCGTCGGGAGCGATCACGGACAGCACGACCACCGTGGCGTCGTTCGCGTCGGCGATCGCCCCCGCGACGGCCGCCGCAAGCGGGAGGTGTGGACCGCTCGCGACCGGCAACAGCACCCGGTCGACGCCGTCCGCGGTGGGGCCGATCCGCTCGACCAGCACGTCACAGGAGGCCCGGCGCAGGAGGTCGTCGATGGTCGACCCGAGGACGGTCTCGTCCCGTCGGGGCCGGCCGTGCCAGCCGACGAGCAACGCGTCGGCGTCTAGCTCCTCGACCGCCGAGCGGATCGCCCGGCCGACGTCGGTCCCGACGACGACGCGTCCGTCGACCGGGACGGTCCCGTCGGCGACCGCGAGCGCGTTGTCGAGTATCTCGCGGCGGTCGCCGGCGAACTCCGTTCTGATCCGCTCGTCGGAGAAGACCGAGAACGGCGAGTCGTGGGGTTTGTGGACGGCGGTGATGACCATCACCTCGCCATCGTTGGCCCGCGCGATGTCGACGGCGGTTCGGACCAGTTGCGCGGCGTAGCCCGGATCGCCGACGGCGACGACCAGCCGGTACGTACCGTTCGCCGTCGCGTCGCCCGACGCTGCGCCGGTCGCCATGTCCGGTGTTAGCTAGCGAGGGTAAAAAGCGTTCAGTCGACGGAAAGGCCGATGGTGCTCGACGACGACCGTCGAACCATGACGCTGGATCCGGTCGTCCGCCGTGGGAACGAGGTCGAGTACGAACCCGTCGAGGCCGCCGACGGGCTCGAAAAGGGCGTGCTGATCGACGAGAGCGACGGCGCGCCGACCTTCGCGCTGCGGCGATTCGCCCTCGCGCCCGGCGCCGAGGTGCCGAAACACGAAAACGAGGTCGAGCACGAACAGTACGTCCTCGAAGGCGAGTACGTGGTCGGTGTCGGGGACCAGGAGTACGCCGTTTCGGCCGGCGATTCGCTGTTGATTCCGGCCGGCGTCGTTCACTGGTACAGAAACGAGGGGAGCGATCCGGGCGCGTTCCTGTGTGCGGTTCCGAACGGCGACGATACGATCTCGCTCGTGGAGTGACAGTCGACGGTAAGTGATAGGCACAAATACCTCGCGGACGTAGGGCCGCCAGTGTCAACGCAGCGCCAGCGGGTCGGGACGCTCTTTCTCCACGGGACCGGCGACGACTACCTCGCCGTCCCGATCCGGGACGACGAACGCCTGTTCCAGGCCGTCCTCGAACTCAAGGAGACGAACGCGGGCCCGCGTCCGGGGAAGTTCCGCATCAAGCGCGACTCGACCCAGGAGCCACGCAGTCCCGAGGAGTTCGTCGAGTTCGCGCGCGGGGCCGACCGGATCCGCATCTCCGAGCAGACCTCGCGGGAGGGCCGCGCCGAACTCCGCGAGATGCTCTCGGGCTACCAGCTCGACGCCCGTGTCGTGCGCACCTGCCGGCTGTGTGCCTCGGCGGGGCGGTACTCGCCGCTGACGGGAGAGACGGCGATCGAGACCGGGCGCGAGCAGGTCTGTCCCGACTGTGCGTTCCGCGAACTCGAACGCGAACTCTCGTACGCGGGCGGGGTGACGGGCGCGGCCGAGGACCGGCTGAAAGAACTGCTCCTCGAGGTCCAGGACCTCGAACGGATCACGAACCTGCTTTCGGGCCAGCTCGATCCCGACCTCACGAAGTTCGACGAGATCAGCGCGACGACGGACGAGGTCGACCCCGTCCCCGTCGACTCGCTCGACCTGCACCCGAAGCTACAGGGTCTGCTGGAGGGACGGTTCGACGACCTGCTGCCGGTCCAGAGCCTCGCCGTCGAGAACGGGCTGTTCGACGGCGAGGATCAGCTCGTCGTCTCGGCGACGGCAACGGGGAAAACCCTCGTCGGGGAGATGACCGGAATCGACCGCGTACTGAAGGGCGAGGGAAAGATGCTCTTTCTCGTTCCCCTGGTAGCGCTCGCCAACCAGAAACACGAGGACTTTCTCGATACCTACGGCGGTCTGGTCGACGTCACCCTCCGGGTGGGCGCGAGCCGCGTTCGTGACGACGGCAACCGCTTCGACCCGGGCGCGGACGTGATCGTCGGCACCTACGAGGGGATCGACCACGCCCTGCGAACGGGCAGGGATCTGGGCGACATCGGCACGGTCGTCATCGACGAGGTCCACACGCTGAAGGAGGGCGAGCGGGGCCACCGCCTCGACGGGCTGATCGCCCGGCTGAAGGACTACTGCGAGCAGCGCGCGGCTCGTGCGCAGCGAGGCTCGCGAAACGGTTACTCGGGTGCCCAGTGGATCTACCTCTCGGCGACCGTCGGCAACCCCGAGTGGCTCGGCCGGAAGCTCGAGGCCCGACTGATCGAGTTCGAGGAGCGTCCCATCCCGATCGAGCGCCACCTCACGTTCGCCGACGGGGCGGAGAAGCCCCGGATCGAGAACCGCCTCGTGAAACGGGAGTTCGACCGGAAGTCCTCGAAGGGGTATCGCGGCCAGACGATCGTCTTCACCAACTCCCGGCGGCGGTGTCACGAAATAAGTAGAAAGTTGGAGTACGACGCCGCGCCCTATCACGCCGGTCTCGATTACGGCCGTCGAAAGAAGGTCGAGCGGATGTTCGCCGAACAGGAGCTCTCGGCGGTCGTGACGACGGCGGCGCTCGCCGCCGGGGTGGACTTCCCCGCCTCGCAGGTGATCTTCGACTCGCTGGCGATGGGCATCGAGTGGCTCTCGGTCCAGGAGTTCCACCAGATGCTCGGGCGGGCGGGCCGGCCCGACTACCACGACCGCGGGACGGTCTACCTGCTGGTCGAACCCGACTGTTCGTATCACTCGAGCATGGAGGGGACCGAGGACGAGGTCGCCTTCACGCTGCTGAAAGACGAGATGGAGCCGGTTCGGACGGACCACGACGAGTCGGCGGCGGTCGAGGAGACCCTGGCGAATGTCACCGTCGGGGGCAAGCGCGCGAAGGCGCTCAACGACAGGATGATCGGCGAGATTCCGACGACGCACGCGATCGGCAAGCTGCTGGAGTACGACTTCATCGACGGGTTCGAGCCCACCCCCCTGGGACGGGCCGTGACGCGGCACTTCCTCGCGCCCGACGAGGCGTTCAAGATCCTCGACGGGATCCGAAAGGGGAACGATCCCCTCGACATCGTCGCGGAGATGGAGTTATACGGGGACGAACGCCAGTGAGATCGGCGTGAAGGCGATGCCCAGATACGCGAGCAACACGACGAGCACCGCCCCCGGAACCCCGCCGATCGCGACGATCAACAGGACGATCGGGGTGATCTCGACGCCGAAGCCGAACACAGACGCAAGGATCAGGGCGACGAGACCGACGACCGCGTTGACGATGAACGGACGGACGGTGTGGATCACGCGGTACGAGCCGAGGAGGAGGACGACGACCGCGGCGAGGACGGCGACTTCCAGACCGGTAACCATACCCGACGATAGGTACGCGGCCGGTAAGAACGAAACGTTTTCCTCGTCCGCCGGGAAAAGGGGAATGCGGGACCGTGGGGTAGCTTGGTATCCTTGCGGCCTTGGGTGCCGTTGACCCCGGTTCAAATCCGGGCGGTCCCACTCGTTTTCGACGCCGTCCGAATCGATGAGGATGTCTCACGACTAGTGTGACATGGGATTGGCCCATCCAATAAACATAAAAACATATAAATTAGTAATATAATAGATAAGATGTTAGAGATGAGCATCAGGGATTCGAACGTGGTAGCCTCGCCGGCTTTCGATTCTATCGACGGTATTTACCACATGACGCACGATGGGAGGAAAAATCGCTGTCGACGACGGTAGTGCTTGCCCTCTGTGACGTCGCGGGGATCGATCCGACAGACTTTCAACTGTACACCTACGTCGATCCGGAGTCGCTGGACGCGTTGTTCTCGCCGCTCGACGACGCCGGCGACGAGCGCGGCCGCGTCGAGATCGCCGCCCTCGGCTACCGGATTTCGATCTACAGTTCCGGCGAGATCGAGATCCGACCGACGGGACCGGAGACGCCGCGGACGTCCGACTGACGCCGAACGCACATCGGGCGAAATGAGAGGTCATTTAGCGGCCGGCGTCGAACGATAGCTATGGCAACGGCAGACGTACAGCGACGGGCGAAGGACCGTCCGCTGGCGGCGGCACTCGTTCTGACGGCGCTTGGCTACGCGCTCGTCGTCGGGACGTTCGCCGGCGTCGTCCCGCTGTACCCCGATATCGGCGAACCGGGCGTCGATCTGCTCTCGCACGCGATCGCGGTCGTCAACACGACTGCGACGATATCGCTCGTACTGGGATGGTACTGGATCCGAAGGGACGAGGTCGACAGCCACAGGAGCGCGATGGTGCTGTCGTTCGTCCTGATCGTGTTGTTCCTCCTGCTCTATCTCCCGAAGGTCGGTGGCGGCGGGGAGAAACACTTCGTCCTCGCCACGGGATACGACTGGGTGCCGCTGTGGGGCTGGATCGAACCCGCGTACCTGATCATGCTCGCGATCCACATCGTCCTCTCGGTGCTCGCGGTGCCGCTCGTACTGTACGCGATCGTCCTCGGGTTGACACACACGCCGAGCGAACTCGCCGGGACGCGCCACGCGACGGTGGGACGGCTCGCCGCCGGGACGTGGATCCTCAGTTTGTCCCTCGGCGTCGTCACCTACGTCATGCTCAACCACCTCTACGCCGCGGAGTTCGTCCCGGCCTAACCGCCCGGTAACCCGACGGATGAGCGCCCGGTTCGCTCAGCTTCATGACGGGGCGTTTCGTCGGGACGAGTATGAGCATCAGTTCGCTCGATGGGGCGTCGGTCGTATACACCGCGCGGCCGCCCGAACGCGAGGAACTCGCGACGGCAGTGGTCGAAGCCATCGCCGTCGCCGAAGGGGTCGACCCGATCGACCTCGACGTGCGGATCGGTGACGTCGTCGACCCGGACGCCCTGAACGCGCTGTTCGGATCGGCCATGGATCGGTCGGGGCGGTTCGTCTTCCGGTTGGCGGGGTATCTCGTCCGCCTGTCCGCGAACCGGGAGATCACGCTCTACCGCGCGTAGCTACACCAGCAACGACGCGATCCCCAGGACGATACAGGCGGTGCTGAACCAGCGCGTCAGTGTCATCGAGAACCCCGTGACGGCCCGCGTGTCGGCGACCATACTCACGAGTGCGAGGACGAAGAAGGTCAGCGAAAGCTCGAAGACCGTCATCAGACGTTCCTCCTCTGCTGTCGTGGAGACGAGCGTCCGCTCACGGCCGGGAGAACGGACATCAGAACCTTTGTTATATCCCTCCTAAGCCCGGTAGAAAGGTCCGACGCTAGTCAGACGCTGTCGATGAGCTGGGAGGGCGTGATGACCTCGACATTGCTCTGCTCGATGTGATCGAGCACTTCGCGCAGCTGTTCGACGGTGATGTCGGCGTGGGGGCTGGGCTCCTCTGCGTCCTCGGGTTCGACGCCGTGTGCCAGTCCGACCGCGAGCTGGTTGTGCTGTGCGGCCATGTCGATGAGGCTCGTAAAGCCACCGATGTCGTGCATGTCGACCCGCGAGAGGTGCATCGCGTCCGTCGGTGGGACGTTGCTGTTGTTGCCGGCGAAGTAGAAGCAGGTCTCGTGGTACTCGCGGGCGATGTCGATCACCTCCTGGTTGACGCTGTGGTAGGGGGCGAACATGTGGCGCGCGCCGTCGGGGAACCCGCGGTTGTCGAGGTACTGGAAGTCGGATTCGATCCGGTTGCGCGCCTCCTCGGGGTCGACCTCGGCGAGTCCGGTCCCCGGATCGGGATGCGAGGAGATGTCCCAACCGGCGTCGCGCATCTCCCGCAGTTGATCGATGTGCAACCGACCATCGCGGTTGAGCGAGTTCGGGATGACCGCCGCCGCCGCCTGATAGCCGTACTCCTCGAGGATCGGGAACGCGCGCTCGTACTGGCTGGCGACGCCGTCGTCGAAACTGAGGATGACGTAGCCCTGATCGGCCGCGGGCGTCATTCGGAGGTCGTCGATCCAGAAGCGGATCTCCTCTTCCTCCTGGGTCTGGATGTAGATGCGCATCTCCTGGACGTTCCCGAGGTTCGGCTCGCCGCGCTGGCCGGTCCAGCCGGCGTCCATGCGGAACCAGCCCTCGTGCGAACCGAGCATCGTCCGGGTCGTCCAGAGCTGATCGGCCCGCGCCGGTGCGTCGACTTCGAGTCGGACACGGGCGGGACGGGGGGAGTCGACGCGGATCGCCATCGAGAGGTGGTTACCCGAGGCGTCGAGACCGTCGGGGAACGCCTGGAAGACACCCGCCGTAGTGCCCTGGTTCTCGATCCGCAGCGACTGGCTGCCGGTGAGCGCCGCTTCGCCGTCGCCGGCCACGTTGCTCTCCTCCATCGGGGCCCAGTTCTCGACGTCCTCGAAGTCGTCGATCAGTTCGCCGGCATCGATAGCCGGCGGCGTGGCCTGGGACTCGTCGCCGTTCCCGCCGCCTAAGCCGCCGTTCCCGTTCCCGTTTCCGTTCCCGTTCCCGCCGTTCCCCTCGCCGCTGCCGAGTATATCGGTACAACCGGCGAGTCCGAGAGAGCCGACACCGACCCCTGCGAGGAACTGGCGACGGTTTGGACGCTTCGTCATAGTCACTCCCTTATCGGGGCCGAGCGGACTTGGTTATTCGGTATGAAAGACGCTTATCGGATACGTAAATACGATCACATACCTGTCGAAGATCGGCAGACTCCGACCGAATAGGCAGTGGATAGTTCGATCGAAGGTAGTGATTAATGTGATCGCACGACACGGTCAGGGCTTCCTTTCACTGCTGGTGAACGACCGAAATGGGGGGAGCCGTCGACCTCGTTCCGATCCAGTCCGAAAACGCGAAACGAACGAATCGAGCGGTCGAACCGGCTACGGCTCCGTGGATCGTTCGCCGATACCGGGGATCGAACCCCGCGTATCGCGGATTTAGCCGGACGTTAACGACCCGCCGAGCCCGGTAGTGACCCCGTTGCGGCCGTATACCGGATCTTATAGGAGGCGGGACGACGACGATCCGGTATGAGTCTCTTCGGAACGAGCGGTATCCGCGGACCGGTCGGCGACGTCGTCACCGGCGACCTCGCGCTCTCGGTCGGTCGAGCGGTCGCCACCGAGGGCGCGGATCGAATCGTGATCGGGCGCGATCCCCGCGAGAGCGGCGAGTGGCTGCTCGAGGCCGTCACGGCGGGCGCCCGCGAGTGCGGCGCTGACGTCCTCGACGCGGGGATGGTCGCGACGCCGACGCTCGCTCGCGCCGTCGGTCGCGAGGACGCCAACGCGGGGGTCGTGGTGACGGCCTCACACAACCCGCCGGAGGACAACGGGCTCAAACTCTGGAACCCCTCCGGACAGGCGTTCGACGCCGCCCAGTGCGAGCGGATCGAGGGCCGGATCGGGTCGGACGAGTACGATCTCGGCAGGTGGGACGAGGGCGGGACCCGAACGATCGTCGAGGACGCCACCGAGCGCCACGCCGAGGAACTCGTCGAGGCGGTCGGCGGAGCGGGCTCCCTCGACGGGCTCTCGGTCGTCGTCGACCTGGGCAACGGCGCGGGCGGCGTCACCGTCACCGCTCTCGAACGCCTCGGCTGTGACGTCGAGGCGATGAACGCCGACCCCGACGGGAGCTTCCCGAACCGGCCCTCGGAGCCGACCGCTGAGAACTGCGAGGGGCTCTGTGAACGGGTCACCGAAACCGATGCGGACCTCGGGATCGCCCACGACGGCGACGCCGACCGGACCATGGCCGTCGACGAGCGGGGGCGGTTCGTCCCGAAGGACGTGCTGCTCGCGCTGTTCGCGCGCGAGGCCGCGAGCGAGGGGACCCGCGTCGCCGTCCCGGTCGATACGAGCCTCGTCGTCGAGGACGAACTCGCGAAGATCGGCGCGTCGGTCACGCACACGAAGGTGGGCGACGTCCACGTCGCCGAACGAGCGACCGAACCCGACGTGGTCTTCGGCGGCGAGCCGAGCGGGGCGTGGATCTGGCCGGAGGAGACGCTCTGTCCCGACGGCCCGCTCGCGGCGTGTAAGCTCGCGGCCACGGTAACGAAGACGCCGCTATCGGGACTCGTCGACGGCGTCGTCTCTCCGCACCTGCGCCGGGAGAACGTCGAGACCGATCGAAAGGAGGCGGTGATGGATCACGTCGCGGCGGCCGTCCCCGAGGCCTACCCCGAGGCCGACCTGCTGACGATCGACGGCGTTCGCGTCGGCTTTTCCGACGGGTGGTTCCTGCTCCGGGCGAGCGGCACCCAGCCGCTCGTGCGCGTGACGGCCGAATCCCGCCGAGAGGAGCGCGCGGAGGAACTGCTGGCGGTCGCCCTGGACCTCGTCGACGACGCCCTTCGAAGCATGTGAACGCCGCCCGCGGACGGGTGGGAATCGCCATACATTAACCGGCAGATAACAAAGCCGGGTACCAAGAAACGATCCGACAATGCAAACAGTGATTCTCGCGGCGGGCCAAGGAACCCGCCTTCGTCCCCTTTCGGAGTCGGTACCGAAGCCGATGTTGCCGGTCGCCGGCCGTCCGATCGCCGCCCACGTCGCCGACGCGGCGGTCGCCGGCGGCGCCGACGAGTTGATCTTCGTGACGGGCTACATGGCCGACGTCGTCGAGTCGTACTTCGGCGAGACCTACCGTGGGGCGCCGGTCAGCTACGCCACCCAGGAGGAGCAGTTGGGTACGGCCCACGCCGTCCGGGCCGCCCGCGAGCACCTCTCCGAGGAGTTCGCCGTCCTCAACGGCGACAACCTCTACGATCCCGAGAGCATCGCCGAACTCTTCTCGAACGGGCCCGCCATCGGCGTCTTCGAGGTCGCCGAGCCCTCGAACTACGGCGTGCTCTCGACGGCCGGCGGGCGCGTGACGGACATCGTCGAGAAGCCCGCGGAACCCCCGACGAACCTCGCGAACGCCGGAGTCTATCTCTTCCCTGCGGAGGCGCGGGAGTTCCTCGACGTACCGATGAGCGAGCGGGGCGAACACGAACTCACCGACGTCCTCGCGCGCGTGATCGAGGACCACGACGTCACGCCCGTGGCGCTCGACCGATGGATGGACGTCGGGCGCGCGTGGGAGCTCCTGGAGGCGAACGAACTCCTGCTGGGCGAGAACCGGGGACGGATCGACGGCGAGGTCGACCCCGACGCCACCGTCGAAGGCGTCGTTGTAATCGAGGAGGGCGCGACGGTCGAGTCCGGGGTGACGATCGAGGGGCCCGCCTACATCGGATCAGGTTGTTCGGTCGGCCCGAACGCCTACATCCGGGGGGCGACCCTGCTGGAGGGAGACGTCCACGTCGGACAGGCGGTCGAGATCAAAAACAGCGTGATCATGCGCGGGACGAACGTCCCCCACCTCTCCTATGTCGGCGACAGCGTCCTCGGGCGGGACGTGAACCTCGGTGCGGGGACGAACGTCGCGAACCTGCGCCACGACGGCGAGGACGTGAAGCTCACCGTCAAGGGCGAGCGGACCTCGACCGGACGACGCAAGTTCGGCGTCGTCGTCGGCCACGGCGCGAAGACGGCGATCAACACGAGCCTCGCACCCGGCGTGACCCTCTCGGGGGACGCGACCACGACGCCCGGGGAGTCGGTCCTCCGTGACCGGTAGACTCGTGACACGAGATTGATAACGCCGGTGGCAGTACGATCAGGGACCAGTACATGAAACGGACACTCGTCACCGCGTTCATCTCCATCGCCGGCGCGAACGTCGCCGCGACGTTCCTCGGAGCGGTGATGACGCCGATCCTCGTGCGGATCCTCGGCCCGTCGCAGTACGGCACCTACGCGACCGTGATGTCGGTGTTCGCGCTGCTGATGATCGCCGTGAGTTCGGGCGTCGACAGCGGGACGCGCAAGTACCTCGCCGAGAACCGCGACGACCCCGACTGGCACGACAACGTCTTCGGCTACTACTTCCGGATCGCGACGGTCCTCGCGCTCGTCGCGAGCGCCCTGCTGATCGCCGCGGCCCAGATCGGGGTCGTCGACGCCACCCTCGGCGAGGAGTACGCCTTCTTCTTCTTCCTGCTCGCGGTCATCACGATCATGGCCCAGTTTCGCGAGTACGTCCGGCGCTCGCTGCTGGGGCTGAAACTCGAACACATCTCCGAACCGCTCCACGTCGCACAGAAGGCCTTTTTCTTCCTGTTCTCCATCTCGCTCGCGTATCTGGGCTACGGCGTGACCGGCGTGCTCGTGGGGCACATCCTCGCGGACGCGCTCGTCACGGCGATCGGCCTCGTCGGACTGGCGGGACACGTCTCGCTGTCGTCGGTCTTCGAGCGCACCCCCGAGGGCTTTCCCCGCCGGGAACTGCTCAGTTTCAACAACCTCTCGATCGTCTACATCTTCCTGCTGACCTCCCTGTACCACGTCGACGTCCTCATGCTCCAGGCGTACACGACCGAGGCACAGGTCGGCTACTACAAGGCGGCGCTCGTGCTCGCGGAGTTCCTCTGGCTCGCACCCAAGGCAGTTCAGTCGGTGATGATCCAGTCCGCGTCCGAACTCTGGCACCGCGACCGGATCGAACAGATCACCTCGCTGGCCTCGAAGGCGACGCGCTACACGCTGTTGTTGACGGCGCTGATGGCGATCGGGATCGCCGTCCTCGCGGCACAGTTCGTCCCGCGGTACTACGGGGCGGAGTTCACGCCGACGATCACGCCGTTGCTCCTCCTGCTCCCCGGGACGGTGGGCTTCGCCGTCGCCCGCCCGATCCTCTCGGTGAGTCACGCGCGCGGGGACATGCGGGTCATGATTCTCGCGACGGGGGCGGCGGCGGCGATGAACGTCGTGCTCAACGTCGCGCTGATCCCACGGTTCGGGATCGAAGGGGCGGCGGTCGCGACCTCGCTCGGCTACCTCTCGCTGCCGATGTTCCACCTCTGGGGCGCACGCGCCATCGGCTACAACCCGCTGGGCGACATCCGCCCGATCCCCGTCTCGATCACCGTCGCGGTCACGGGCGGCGTGCTCGTCGCGATCGCGCTCGGGATCGACGCGCTGATCGGGTCGCCGCTCGCCACCGTCGGCGTTCCGCTGACGAATACGACGCTTCCGATCGACGCCGCACTGGTCGCGTTCGTGGTCATCCCACCAGCCGGGCTGGTGGTGTACGGGATACTGACGCTGCTGACGCGGGCGATCGATCCGTCCGAGATCGCACAGATCCTCCGCGGGATGCCCGGACCGCTGGGCCGTCACGCCTCGACGATCCAGCGCCTCTTCGGCGAGACCGACGAGACCAGAGGCTGACTCACCGGTCCGAGAACCGATCGAACAGGTCGCTGGCCGTCCGTTCGAGCAACGATGGCCGGTCGTAGACGGCCTGGTCCTCCGTCCACGAGAGGAGTTCGCGAACGCGCCGTTCCACCTCGGGGGTACGCCGATCGGGGACGGTTCCCGTCTCGACCGCCAGCGCCGTCTCCATCACCGACCGGTGTGAGCTGTTGCGGATGACGTTGAGGAGGGTGAGCAGTTCGTCCTGTCGGGCGTCGCCGTCCCAGAGCCCGTCCTGCGTGAGGTGTTCGCGCGGCTGGCGCACGAGCGTGACCGGGTTGCCGCCCGCGGCCCGCCGCAGCCACCCCGCGTAGCGCTGGTTGAAGATCCGAACCGCGAGTTCCTGCCAGTGGGCCGCGTACTCGTCGGGGTCGGCCATGAGTTCCGAGAGCCGATGGAGGTGGGCCAGACGCTCCTCGCGTCGGGATCCATCGTCGAGGAGATCGACACCGTCGTCGGTTTCCTCCGTGACGAGGAGCGTCGCGCTCGCGGGCGTCGGGCCGTCGAAGGAGACCTCGAGCGAGAGCCCCCACCCGGCTTTCGGCCGGGACGTGTGGTTGAACAGGAAGTTCCCGAGGCTGTAGAAGATCGGCGTGCCCTCGTAGCGTTCCCAGCCCTGTGGGACGTGTGGGTGGTGGGCCACGACGAGGTCGGCGCCCACCTCGGACAGCCGTCGCAGTCGGCGTTGCCACTGGATCGGTGGAAGCGGGACGAACTCGACGCCCCCGTGTGCGACGAGGATCACCGCGTCCGCGCGGTCGCTCGCGCGTTCGACGACCCGGGGGGCGTCCGGATGGCCGATCCAGGCGGTCCCCGGCCTCGACTCGGTCGCGACGCCGAACTCCCGTTCGCAGGCGTTGACGATGGCGACGTCGGTCCCGTCGACCGTCAGATACTGGGGGGCGAGCGCGTCGGTGATGTCGGTGCCGACGCCGACGGTGTCGAGGCCGGCGGCCTCACACGCGTCGACCGTGCCGGTGAGGCCGTTGAGGCCGTAGTCCATCGTGTGGTTGTTCGCGAGCGCGACGGTGTCGAACCCGGCGTCCGCGAGCGCCGCCGGGACGTCGGGGTGTGACTCCTTGCGTGGACCGGCTTTCGGGATCGAGTCGTCGGCCGGGATCGGGGCCTCGAGGTTGAGAATCGAGACGTCGTTCGACGCGACGCGATCCCCCAGCGACTCTCCGATCATCGACGGCGTCGGCGGTTCGTCGTGGACGCAGTCGCCCGCGACGTAGAGCGACCACGTCTCCCCACCGGCCTCCGAGAGTTGGAGACAGTCGTCAGTAGCGCCACACATTCTACTCGTCCTAAAACCGGACGGGAACTTAACTACCCGCTTTGCGTAGACGGGGCATGCTATCCACGCGCACTCTTTATCGAACCGATAATAAAGCGATGGGCACTAGTACGGGACAGTGATGTGGACCGTCTCGTTCCCCGCACGCCCCCGTTCGGCGCCGATACAGCCGCCGCCTCTCGTGACACGGCTCGATCAAGTCGCCATCCAGCGAGCGCTGCTCGTCCTGGGCGTGAGCCTGTTCGTCGTGGGTCTCGGAATCACCGCCGGGCTTCCGGGCGGCGATCTGGCGTCGGGCCCGATCTCGACCGATGACGACGATTCGGAAGGGCCCGAGAGCCCGGAGGGCGGCAGCACGGGCGGCGGTGGGGACGAAACGGACACGGAGGGCGGCGGAGACGGTAGCGACGGCGGGGACGAGACCGACGCCCCGCCGGACGACGGCGGTGACGGAAGCGACGGTGAGGGGTCGGACGGGAGCGACGACGAGCCGCCGGAGGACGACGGCGGAGACGAGGACGACGGAAACGGGGGCCCGATATTCGGCGGCGGTGACGGAACGGATGACGGCGGGACAGGTGACGGCTCCGACGGGACGGACGGCGGCGACGAAGCGGATGACGACGGAACGGATGGCAACGAGGATGACGGGAACGGTGGTCCGATCTTCGGCGGCGGCGGTGACGACGCGACGGACGACGGCGGCGAGACGGACGACGGTGGGACCGACGGGACCAGCGGGACTGACGGGGTCGACGAATCAGACGAGACGGATGGAGACGACGGTACGACGGACACGGAGGAGGGTGACGACACCGAGGAGACGGGCGGAACCGACGGCGATGAGACGGGAGACGGGAACGAGACCGACGACGGCGGCAGTCCGATCTTCGGCGGCTGACCTCAGAGAACCGATTCGGATCGGACGAGGCCGTACGGTGTACTGATGGTGTCTCCCGCGGCGTAGTCGAGCCACGTGCGGGCGTCGTTGATCCGGAGTTTGATTCGGGGAGGAAGGGCGTGGATGTCGGGTCGACCGGCGAACAGACGCTGATCGAGGTCGTTCTCGTCGTAGATGCGGTCCCGGTCGGGCCACGGCGTTCCGAAGGGGCTGATCCCCGGGAGTTTCTTGCGGAGGTACTTCTCCACCTGGTTGAGCTGATAGGAGCGGTGTGGCCGATCCGGCGGCCGATACCGGAAGATGTCCGGATCGACCATCCGAAGGGCCTTCTGGTAGGTGCGGTCGTTTCTGTGCTCCGGGGGTGTCGTGAGGTGCCAGTCGATGAGTTCCGAATCGGCCGCGACGAAGCTCTCGAGGAACTGATCCGCGAGGTGGGTCCTGAACGGCAGCGCGGACTTGGATTTGATGCCGAGCAACGCCATCGCGTTGTAGCGCGAATCCGCCCGGTCGAACCCCCGTCGGTAGTGGCGCGCGATCGTGTCCTCGAGGAACTCCTCGGGGGTGTCGGCGTCGATCTCCGGGCAGTCGACGAGCGTCCGGTCGCCGTCGGCGTAGAAGCCGAACTTGTCGGCGAAAAGCCTCGTGACGTCGGGATCGGGGTCGAGTCGCGGCAGCGGGAAGTCCCGGTCGATGACGTCGAGATGGACGGTGTCGTGGGGAACGAAGCGACCCCTGAGCAGGGTATCGAGGAAGAGTCCGTGATAGACCGCGTCCGTGGTGATCTCGGCCGTGTTCCCCCGGTGGTGGATGTGGACCGACTCGCGGATCCCGTTCGTGTACTGGACGATGTCCGGGCCGGCCGCGAGGTAGTTCTCGTTTACGAGCAGCGTCTGGTGGCGCGAGCCGTACTGGCTTGCGACCTTGCGTGCGACCCTGACCTCGGGCGTCTGCGGCGTCCCGAGGGTGTAACAGACGTCGACGTCGGGGAGACGTGCGAGCAGCAGGCGCGAGTCGAACCCGGCGCTCATCAGCATCCCCTTCGTGCCGGGGTAGGACGCGCGCCGGTCGACCGCGCGCTCGAGGCGGGACGCGAGTTCCTCCGTGTAGTCGAACGTCTTCGGTTCGTAGACGAATCGCGAGAGCGCCTCGGTGGAGTCGGCGGTGAGGTAGCTATCGAACGGGAGGCGCCGTACCTCCTCGATGGCGGTCGTCCCGCCGAACGTCAGCCCGAAGTGGACGACCTCACAGAGGCCGCGACAGTCGAGCGTCGGCGAGGGGAGCGTCCGTGTCAGCGCCGTCGCGTCCGTACCGAACCACCGGGTGGCGGTGTCCGTGTAGAAACACTCCCAGGAGTGTATCGGATCGTTGGCGACGAGCGCCTCGCCGCCGTGTTCGACGACGGCGATGTACGACCCGTTCATCCCCTCGAAGGCGTCGTCCCCGTCCTCGGCGTAGCGCTCGAAGAGCCACGTCGCGGCCGACTCTTCGACACCCTCGGGCGGGAAGGCCTCCCCCCAGACGACACAGAGCCCGTCGGCCGACTCGTGTATCGCGGTTCGTCCGGGAACGCCGAGATACGGATCACGGATGCCGACGGTGATCGACTCACCGCTTACGAGCCGATCGAAATCGGTCGGGGAGCGAAACCGCGTGAACTGCTCGCGGTCATCGAACACCCCGAACAACTCCGTCCTCATATGAACGCACCTACAGGGAGGAGGACGATGTATCTTACCTTTATCTCACGTCGCTCGTTCCGTTATTAGATAGAAAAAGTGACTGTTAGACGGAAGCGAAATTACTCGACGGTGACGCTTTTCGCGAGGTTGCGCGGCTTGTCGATCGGACGGCCGAGCAGTCGTGCCGTGTAGTAGGAGACGAACTGGAGTTGAACGTTCGCGAGCAGTCCGCTGAGGTCGGGATGCGTGTCGGGGATCACCAGCACGTCGTCAGCGAACTCCGCGGTTCGCTCGCTCGCGGTGACGGCGATGATCTCCGCGCCGCGGGCCTGGGCCTCCTTCGCGTTGGTGTGTGTCTTCTCGTCGTGTTTCCCGTCGAACAGCGCGAAGATCGGGGTCCCCGGCGTGACGAGCGCGAGCGGGCCGTGTTTGAGCTCGCCCGCCGCGAAGCCCTCAGCGTGCTCGTACGTGATCTCCTTGAACTTCAGTGCGCCCTCGAGCGCGACCGGGTGTTGGAGGGCGTGGCCGATGAAGAAGTACGCGTCGCGATCGTCGTACTTCGAACTGAGCGCCTCGGCACGCGAGGTGCGGATCACCTCCTCGATCTGGTTCGGCAGCACCGAGAGCGCCTCGAGGAACGAACCGAGGTCCTCGCGGGCGTGCGCGCCCTCGATCTCCTCCGTGAGACGCTCGACGAGCAGGGCGAGCGTGACGACCTGCGAGGAGAACGTCTTGGTGGCGGCGACGCCGATCTCCGGGCCCGCCCGGATGTAGAGCACCTCGTCGGCCTCGCGGGAAACCGTCGAGCCGACGACGTTCGTCACCGCGAGCGTCCGGGCACCGGCCTTCCGGGCCGCCCTGAGCGCACCGAGGGTGTCCGCGGTCTCGCCGCTCTGCGTGACCGGGACGACGAGCGTCCCCTCGGGATCGGGGACCCGGCCGGTGAACTCGCTCGCCCGCGAGGTACGAACCCGAACGTTCGCCTCATCGAGGAGGCGTGCGCCGTACAGCGCCGCGTGGTAGGACGTCCCACAGGCGACGAAGTGAACCTCGGTGACGTCCTCGAAACAGCCCGACGGGAAGCCCTCGAGGTGAACGGCGGGGTCGTCGGGGTCGATTCGCCCCCGGATCGTGTTCGAGAGCGACTCGGGTTGGCTCTCGATCTCCTTCAGCATGTAGTGGTCGTAGCCGCCCTTGCCCGTCTCCTCGGGGTCCCAGTCGACGGTATCGATCTCGCGGGAGACCGGTCCGCCGTCGAGATCCGTGATCGAGAGCGAACCGTTCTCGACGGTGACGACGTCGCCGTCCTCGAGGTAGATCACCTCGTCGGTGAACTCGAGGAACGCGGGGACGTCACTGGCCAGATAGTAGGCGTCGTCGTGGAGGCCGACGACGAGCGGCGATCCCTGTCTCGCCGCGCGGACGGTGTCCTCGCCCTCGATCATCAGCGCGATGGCGTAGCTCCCTTCGAGACGCTCGACGGCGGCTCTGAACGCCCGGTCGCTGTCGAGGCCGTCCTCGAGGTAGTGCTCGACGAGGTGTGGGATGACCTCGGTGTCGGTGTCGCTCTCGAAGGAGTAACCGAGTCCCTCGAGCTCCGAGCGAAGCTCCTCGTAGTTGGAGATGACGCCGTTGTGAACGACGGCGACGTCACCCGAGGCGCTCGTGTGGGGGTGGGCGTTCGCGTCGGTCGGCGGGCCGTGGGTGCTCCAGCGGGTGTGGCCGATGCCGGAAACGCCCCTGGGGAGTTCCTTCACGAACCCGTCGGTGAGGTCGCTGATCTTACCGGCTCGTTTCCGGACGACGAGATCGGATCCGTTCTGGATCGCGAGTCCTGCGGAGTCGTATCCTCGATATTCGAGGTTCTTGAGGCCCGTCAGGACGGTGTCGACGGCGTCGTCCGAACCGACACACGCGATGATGCCGCACATATCAGTTCACCTCACCGCGCGGGGTTGGCTGTCGTCGGTACGTCTCGGGGGCGGGGTCGTTCGATATCATGGGTTGGAGGTGCTCACACGGCGGGGGCAAGCATCGGACTTCTATCCGGCAGAACTGCTCTCATGGGCATTACTATACGCAGGCTAAAATCCTACCGAACGACGGACGATAGTGTCAATTTATGTGTAGATTGAACGGAGGAGAGACCGGACAGTACCGGCTACGAGAACGGAGAACAGCGGGATACCGGGGTTTAGCGAGCCGATAACGAACCGGTCCCGGACAGCTACAGCGACCGATCTGCGATCACCGGCCGTTGCAGAGATCACGCGACGTTGTGCAGTTGAGACAGCGCTGTACCCGATTTTGGTTGTCGCCGAAGACACGCGCGAACTGTGGCGTGACGAAGCTCCCACAGTTCGAACACTGCGTCTCTGCTAGCCGATCACCCGCCCTGTCCGGAACCGACCTATCCATTGCGTAGGGAAATCACCTCGTGGTGATCGGACTTTATTATCACCCGTCTAACTCGTCTGGGCCGCCGGTTCAGTCCCTCGGTCCGTCGTCCGAGGCGTACACCCCGTCCATCGAGCCGAGGAATATGATGTTCTCCCTGCCGACGGTCAGTTTCGTGATCTCCTCCCCGTCTTCCATCGACGAGAGCAGGCGACTGACCTTCGCCTTCGACCAGTCGGTCCTGTCGACTATCTGTGATTGTTTCATCCGACCGCCGTTCGAAGCCAAGAGCCGGACGATCCGCTCCTCGTCGGTCAGGGCGGGATCGTCGTCACCAAACGCTCGTTCCGCCGAGTCGGCCGGTCCGATGGGTCGTGTCGGCACCCGAGAAGGTCGTGAGTGTCGTGTGGGCGGTTCGGGCGGCTCGTCCGATATCCGCGCACGCGTTAGCGCCATCCCCGCCAGCATACCGCCGAGCAGGCCGACGACCAGGGCGATCATACAGTCGATACCGGGGGTGAGCTGGAGGAGTACCGCCGGTCCGGATACGAGTCCCCCATACGAGTACCATCGGTTTCCCTGGCGCCGAATCGGACGAGGACACCGCTCGCTGGCTGTACACCGAGCAGTCACCGGTGCTGTGGTTTCCGACGCGGTCGTGTCCATTTATGGCGTGCGAGTCGAGTGTCAGTCGCCGGACGACCGTACCAGCCCCACCGTCACGGCGGCGTAGATCGCGGTTATCAGCGTCGCCAAGCCGAGGCTGGTGATCGGTGCGAAGCCGAGCCACGCGAGCGCGACGAGCGAGATACTGACCGCGGTCGCCCCTCCGTAGTAGTTGGTCCACTTGTCGTTATCGAGCCCCTGGGCTCTCGGTTGATCGTCGGACTCCCGAAGGTACCGCGACACCTGGTCAGCGAGCGGCGTCCGCTCGACCACCCCGCGGCTTCGGTTGTAGGTGATGAGGTCGAAATCGGCGAGCTTCGGGAGATGGGACTGGTACAGCGCGATGTAGACGCGCTGGCGCTGATCGGAGGTCAACTGCTGGACGGTGGTATCGTGTTCCCAGGCCGCGACCTGCTCCGCGATATCGCGCATGTCGACAGGCCCCTCGGTGCCCGAGAGGTACTGTAACACGCGGCGACGACGTTCGTTCTGGAGAATATGGAACGTATCGTCCTTCGAGAGAGAGCGTTCAGGGGGAGCGACCTCCGAAACGGCAGCGTCGTTCGAGGGGTGCTCCGCATTGACGGTCGACATCATTTCGTCGTTTCGCACTATCAGTCGACGCATAATAAACCGGCCGTTGTTCCACGTAGTTTTAGACCGTTCCATACTGTTTCGGGCGAGAGCGCGGATCGTGAAATATAATAGTTCCGATATCATAAAGCACCGCCAAAGACACGGGATGACGACCCGATACCCGGCTCTTTACCGCCGATTCATGGATAATACCACCAATAGGGTTCGGGCCTTGGAAAGAAAGATAATATTAATTATATGATAAACGATTGTTTCTTACAGTAGTCAATATATCACATTTTTCTGTTTACGGATGAAGTCGAAGAGTGGTTGTGTAGAGCGTAAGGAGACGATCCGCCATCTCATCGAGCCCTAATCCGTCGATAACGTCCCGGCTATCGGCTCTCTCGCCCCGTTCGAGGGCGGAATCGAGATGGCGCGCGAGCGAGTCCGCGGACTCGCCGATGTAACAGTTCGAAACGTCCTTCAGGACGTCGCGGACGAACCCGACGTCCGTCGAGACGACCGGCAGATCGCAGGCAGCGGCCTCCTTGACGACCATCGGGCCGCTCTCGCGTTCGGAGGTGACGAGCAGCGCGTCGCTCGCGTTCATCACGTACGGCATCTCCTCGTAGGCGAGACCAGAGACCGTCCGCAGTTCGGCCTCGACCGAGAGGCGCTCGATCACGCGCTCGGCGAGCGGGTGGTTCTTCACCGCCCTGTCGGGATCGTAGGGGAAGAGGACGATCCGGGTATCCGGGTCCCACCCCAGATGCTCGCGTGCCTCCTCGCGGTCCATCGGCCGAAACAGGTCGGTGTCGACGCCGAACGGGACGACCGTGTGGGGGCGGTCGAGTTCGCGCGAGACCGCCGCCGAGGGGGCGATGACGGCGTCGCTGTGGCGGGCGGCAAAGCGCGTGACTCGGTCGAGCCGGTTCGAGTAACCCATCACCTCGGACCCCCAGATCGAGAGGATCACCGGACGCACCGGCTGGGCGAGTGCGAACGGGCCGACCAGTCCGTAGTTCGCGTGAACGAGGTCGTAGTCCCCGAGGAGGGCCTCGCGGAGGACTCGCCGGTAAAAGCGGGCGAACTCGGCAGGTCCTCGACCGTTCTCGGGCCGAGGGACCTCGACAACCGTACACTCGACGCCCCGCTCTTCGAGCATACGCACCTGCTGGTCGAAGAACGATCGGGGCGTCGTCACCAACTGGAGGGCCCTAATAGGAGCCATCGCCGGTGAGTGCCCCGAGGATCACGTCCGTCGTGTCAACCTTCTCGTCGAGCAGGCGCTCGCGAGCGGCCTCCCAGTCCCGGTCCTCCTCGCCCGAGAGGATCGATTCGGCGACGTCGAGGGCCATCCGGTGGCGAAACGACCCCTGACAGTTGTACAGGAGGCCGTAACGCGCCTCGAGTTCGTCGGTATAACCCATCCGAAGGGTGTTGACGTAGACCGCGGGCGTTCCCAGCACCGCGCTCTCTGCGGCCATCGTCGCGCCCTCGCCGACGAACAGCGACGCTCCAGCGAGCAGGTCGTGCATCCGATGTGGCTCGATGTCGACCTGCCTGTCGCGCACGCGAGCCGGTAGGTCGCCCTCGGCGGTGATCAGTACCCGTACCCCGGTGGCTTCGAGCCGATCGACCACGTCGCCGACGTCGTCGATGCCGCCCGCGCCGGCGTCGTGGGAGGCCTCCCACGAGACGAGTCGGAGGACGACGTACTCGTCGTCGGGGCCGAGCCCGACGTCCTCGCGGATCGACTCGTCGGGCGTAAAGCGATCGGGATGGAGGTAGGCGAGTTCGTGATAGCCCGGATAGCGGATCTGTTTCGCGCCGAAGTCCGCGTGGAAGCACTCGGGCGTCCAGATCTCGTCCGCGAAGGGGGCCATCAGTCGGTTCGTCAGCGTCGCGTGTTCGGTGTCGGTGAAGACGACGCTCCTCGCGCCGACCGCACGCGCGACGTGGGCGACGGCCGATCCGCCGATCGCGGTCATCACGTCCGGCTCGAACTCGCGGGCGTGACGCAACATCCTCGCCTCGTAGAGCGCCTGTGAGGCGAGCAGCCGGATCCCTGAGCCCGAGCGGCCGATCACGTCGTACTCGAAGCCGTAGGCGTCGAGCAGGTCGGTCGCGACCTCCGAGTCGCGCACGACGATCGAGATCTCGTGGTCGGTCTCGAGGTCGCGGATCGCGTGCTTGTAGAAGTGGACGTGAGCCGGGTGCTGGATCGCGACCAGCAGGCGCTCAGAGCTTGCGGTAGGCATACCCGGCCTCCTCGACCTCATCTTCGTCCAGTACGCCCTTCACGTCCATGAGGACGGGATTCTCGGCGAGCTGTTCTTTCGCGGCCTCGAGGTCGAACTCCTCGAGGATCGCGTCGTGGGGCGTCGCCAGCACGATCCCGTTGGCGCCGTCGAAGGCCATCTCGGGCAGCGGGTCGATCCCGAACGACTCGCGGACCCGTTCGTCCGGCGCGAGGGGGTCGTAGCCGTCGCACTCGATGCCGTACTCCGCGAGCGTCGTGATGACGCCGCCGATCTCCGAGGTGCGGAGGTCGCCGACGTTCGGCTTGTACGCCAGCCCGAGCACGACCAGCCGGCTCTCTCGGAGGACCTTGCCGGCCTCGTTGAGCGCCTTGAGCGTGAGTTCGGCCGTGTGTTTTGGCATGTACTCGTTGACCTCGCGGGCCTGGAGGATGAGCTTCGGCGAGTAGCCCGCACGTTCCGAGCCATGCACCAGGAACAGAGGGTCGACGGGGATGCAGTGGCCGCCGACCAATCCGGGGGAGTACTCGTGGAAGTTCCACTTCGAGGCGGCTGCGTCGATGACCTCCTTCGTGTCCAGCCCCATATGATCACAGATCAACGCGAGTTCGTTGACGACCGCGATGTTGACGTCCCGCTGGACGTTCTCGAGCACCTTCGCCGCCTCCGCGGTCTCGATCGTGGGCGCTCGATAGAGCCCGGCGTCGATGATCGTCCCGTAGAGCGCGGCGAGGTCTTCGAGGGTTTCGTCGGTGTCGCCGCTGACGATCTTTTTGACCTCGCGCAGGCTCTTGTCGGTCCCCGGGGCGAGGCGCTCGGGCGAGTAGCCCATGTTGAACCCCTCGCTCTGGGTCAACCCCGAGGTCGCCTCGATGGCCGGCCCGAGGACGTCCCGTGTCACGCCGGGGTAGACGGTCGACTCGAGGACCACGGTCGCGCCGGGAGAGAGGTGTTCGCCGACGGTCCGACCCGCACTCTCGACGAAGTCGAGGTTCGGGTTCTTCATGCTGTCGACCGGCGTCGGCACCGTGATGACGACGTAGTCGGCGCGTTCGATTCCGGTCGGGTCCGTGGTGAAGGCGATCCCGCTTCCGGTGACGGCGTCGTCGCCGATCTCGCCGGTCGGGTCGCGGCCCGCCGAGAGCCCCGCTATCTTCTCCTCGTCGACGTCGTAGCCGATCACGTCGAGGCCCTCCTCGTCGAAGGCGTTCGCGAGCGGCAGACCGACGTAGCCGAGACCAACGATACAGACCGTATCTCCGGCGGGTTCAGGCATTGATACCGATTCCTCTGTAGTAGATTCCGTGTTCATTCTGTAGCTCCGAAAGGGCCTGCCGGCCGTCGACGACGACCAACGGGTCGTCGGCCGCCAGCGCAGGTATCTCGAGGTCCTCGAACGCTTCCTGGGCGGTCACCAACACGACCGCGTCGTAGGTGCGCCCGCGTGCGTCGTCGAGCGAGACGACGTCCGCACCGGCCTCCTCGAACGGTCCGTGGGTGTCGGTGATCGGGTCGACAGCCGTGACGTTCGCGCCCGCGCTCACGAGGCGTTCGATGACGCCCATCGCGGGCGTCGCGCGCAGTTCGTCGACGCCGGCCCGATAGGTCAGCCCGAGGACGAGCACGTCGCTTCCCTCGGTCTCCTTGCCGTGTTTCGTCAACCCGGAGAGGGCGAGTTCCGCGGTGTAGGTCGGCATGGTGTCGTTGATCTCGCGGGAGAGTTCCATCAGCCGCGAGTCGGCATCGAACGTCTGGATCAGGAAGTGCGGGTAGTAGGGGATACAGTGGCCCCCGACGCCCGCACCCGGAATGTGCAGATCACAGAACGGCTGGGTGTTGGCCGCTTCGATCGCCTCCAGCACGCTGATCTCCAGTTCCTCGGCGTGTTTCGTCAGTTCGTTCGCGAGCGCGATGTTGACGTCGCGATACACCCCCTCGAACACCTTGACCGCCTCCGCGGTGGTGGCGTCCGAAACGGGGATGATCTCCTGGCTATTGATCTCGCCGTAGATCAGTTCGGCTACGCGCGTGCTCTCGTCGTCGAGTCCGCCGACGATCTTCGGGTACGCACCCCGAATATCCTCGATTGCCCGCCCGCTCGCGGTGCGTTCGGGACAGAACGCGACGCCGAACTCCTCGCGATCCAGCCCGCTTTCGGCGGCGAGCAGCGGCGCGACGACGTCCCGACAGGTGCGCGGCGGGACCGTCGATTCGAGGATCACCTGGTCGCCCGGCGCGAGCCCCGAGGCGACCGTCTCCATCACCGTCTCGACGATCGAGAGGTCGGGCTTGCTGTTCTCGTCGATCAGCGTGGGAACGATCACGACGTGGACCCGGGCGGCCGCCGCGGCCGCCCGGCCGTCGGTCGTCGCCGAGAGCGCGCCCCGGTCGACGACCTCGCGGACGAGATCGGAGAGACCGGGTTCGCCGACGATGTGGTTCTCGCCGGCGTTGACGCCCTCGACCACCTCGGGGTCGACGTCCATCCCGGTGACGTTGCCCGTCACGTCGGCGTAGACCGACGCGAGGGGCAGACCCATCTTGCCGAGCCCGTAGACCGCGACGGGGACCTCGCCGCTCGTCAGGGCAGTGCGTTGTTCGTCGATCGATGCATCCGAGCCGTAGAGCGCCGGAGCGCTCCGTACCGTATCAGTCATGGAGTAGGTTCTCCCCCGAGAGGGACTCGGGAAGGTCGCGGTGTCGAGCGGGCGTCCCCAGCGCGAGGGTGTGGGGCGGGACGTCCTCGGTGACGGTCGCCCCCGCCGCGACGAACGATCCCGCGCCGATCCGCACGCCCGGCAGGATCGTCGCGTTGGCGCCGACCGAGACGCCGTCCTCGAGGGTCGGGCCCACGAGGTCGGCGTCCCGCCGTACGGGGTAGGGATCGTTCGTCATCACCGCACGCGGGCCGACGAAGACGTTCGACCCGATCGTCGTGTTCGTCGGGACGTAGACGCCCGTCTGGAGGCTGACGTGCGAGCCGATCTCCGTGGTGCCGTCGATCACGGTGTCGGTCCCGACGATCACGCTGTCGCCGATCGTCGTCTTCTCGCGAACGAGCGCGTTGTGACCCGTCGTGAAGTCGTCGCCGATCTCGACGTCCGCGTAGACGATCGTCCCCTTGCGGATGCGGGCACGATCGCCGATCACGGCGGGATCGGCCGACTCGTCGTGGAGATACCCCACGGAGTCGGGGTCGTCGATCACACACTCCTCGCCGAGTTCGACGCGCGTCTCGGTCATCCGGCGGGCCTCCTGTCGTCGGGTCGTGTCGTGAGCATGGAAGTCATCGTATTCGTTCGCGTGCGGGCTATAGGAGGCTGTCGCTCCCCGGAGTGTTTAGTATGTGATACATAAATCGTGCTATACGGTATCGGTCGGCGGCGGCGTCTCGCGGCCGGCCAGTTCGTCGATCTCGCGCGCGAGCGAGAGCGCCCGAAGCCCGTCCTCGCCGGTGACGACGGGTTCGGAACCGGTCCGTGCGGCCTCCGCGAACGCCGAGAGCTCGTTCTTCAGGGGTTCGCGGCGCTCGACGAGCACCTGCTCGACGATGTTCTCGTGACGGTAGCGAAAGCCCTCCTGTTTGACGTACTCGGGAAGCGACTGGCGCGTGATCTCGATCGACTGGTCGATGTAGTCGACGATCACCCGACAGTTCTCCGCGGTGATCGTCAGTTCGCGGACCTTCTGCTGGGTGACGCGGCTCGCGGTGAGCTGACCGATCCTGCCCGAGGGGGTCTGGATCGTCGCGGTCGCGTAGTCCGACCCGCGCGTCCCCGCGGCGTAGACATCCCTCGCCTCCTCTCCGAGGATCGACAGGATGATGTCGATGTCGTGGATCATCAGGTCCATCACGGCGGTGTCCTCGATGTCCCGGTCGACCGGCGGGCCGAGCCTGCGCGCTTCCAACGCGATGATATCGAGGTCAGCGAGCAGGTCCTTCAGCGTCATCACCGCCGGGTTGAACCGCTCGATGTGGCCCACCTGCAACACGACGCCCTGTCGCTCGGCCAACCCGATCAGCTCGCGGCCGTCCTCGAGGTCCTCGACGAACGGCTTCTCGACGAGGACGCTCACGCCCGCGTCGATGCACTCCCGTGCGGTGTCGTAGTGGAACTGGGTCGGCACCGCGATCGAGACGACGTCGACCGAATCGAGGAGGTCGTCCATCTCCATGGCCGCCGTTCCGAACGCCTCGGCGACCGACCGGGCCTGTTCGGTGTCCACGTCGTGGACGCCGACGAGCTGGGTCTCGGGGAGTTCCCGGTAGACCCGGGCGTGGTTCTGCCCCATGCTGCCGACGCCGATGACGCCCGCACGGACCGGCGGTTGTTCAGACATGTCGTATCCCTGTGTCCGCGACGGCTTCAACGATCCGATCCACGTCGGCCGACGAGAGGTTCGGGTGAACCGGCAACGAGAGCACCTCCTCGGCCGCGCGCGTGGCGTTCGGCACGTCCGCGTCGTAGCCCTCGTAGGCGTCGAGTTCGTGGATACACGTCGGGTAGTAGATCTTGCTGTCGACGCCCCGCTCCTCGAGCGCGCTCTGGAGGGCGTCCCGCCCGTCGGTTCGGACCGTGTACTGGTGGTAGACGTGCGTTCGGCCCTCGGGCACCGCCGGCGTCTCGACGGCGGTCTCGGCGAGCCCCTCGGTCAGTCGGTCGGCGTTCTCCCGACGGGCCTCGGTGAAGTCGGGAAGCCGCTGTAGCTGGACGCGTCCGAGCGCCGCCGCGATGTTCGTCAGCCGGAGGTTGTGCCCGACCGCGGTGTGGGCGTACTGGGCGCTCCCGTCGCGGCCGTGGTTGATGAACCCCCTGACCCCCGCCTCGATGTCGGGGTCGTCCATCGTCACCATCCCCCCCTCGCCGGTGGTCATGTTCTTCGTCGGGTAGAAGGAGAAACAGGCGACGTCGCCGAGCGAGCCGACGCGCCGGCCGTCGACGGCCGCGCCGTGGGCCTGGGCCGCGTCCTCGATCAGCGCGACGTCGTACTCCGCGGCGAGTTCCGCGAACCGGTCCATGTCCGCCGGCAGGCCGTAGAGGTGGACGGGCATGATCGCCGCGACGTCCTCGCGGTCGCGGAGGATCGACTCGACGGCGTCGGGGTCGAGGTTATAGGTATTAGAATCGATGTCGGCGAAGACGGGTTCGCCGCCGGCCAGTCGGATCGAGTTCGCGGTCGCGACGAACGAGAAGGGGGTGGTGATCACCGCCCGCCCCCGGACGTCGAGGGCCTCGCAGACGGCGTGGAGGGCGGCGGTGCCGTTGGCGGTCGCGACGCCGCGCTCGGCGCCACAGAACTCGGCGAACGCCTCCTCGAAGGCGGTCACGACGTCGCCGCTGGCGATGTAGCCCGAGTCGAGGACCTCCTCGACGGCGTCTCGTTCGCCGTCGCCGATGTCGGGGTTCGCGATCGGGATCATCGACGGCCTCCGGGCGACGGCGAAACGGCGGGATCGCTCGCCGCCGTCGAGCGTGGCCGGGCGTGGTCGTGTTCCGCGTGCGATCCGTCGACCTCGGTAGCGGGGTGGTGTGGGGGTAGTTGCATGGTGGAACTCGTAGCGGGTGACATCCCGCGCTCACCGCGTGCCTAGAGTGAGGGTGCCTTTGTTATAAACGCATTAACCCGCGATAGCGGTGCATAATCGGGAGGAAATCGCTAGCCGCGGCGGCGTTCGTGTCGGTCGATCGACGCGTACCGCCGATCGGACTGTCGGGGGGTTTTTCAAGGCACCTCGCGTAGGCGGGGGAAATGAGAGTCCACCAGTGGACCGGCGACCTGTTCGTGGTCCTCCTCTTCAGCGGGCTGGCCGCGGGCGGCATCCTCGTGGCGGAGGTGTCCTTCACGCCGATCCGCGTCGCGCTCGCGCTCCCGCTCGTCCTGTTGCTGCCCGGGTACGCGTTCATCAGCGCCCTCTTCCCCGACGCCCCCGCCGAGGACGGCAAGGGCCTCGGGACCCTCGAACGGGTCGTCCTCTCGGTCGCGGTGAGCCTCGCGGTCGTCGCGATGATCGCGTACGCCGCGAACTTCACGCCGTACGGGATCACCTTGCTTCCGATCACCGTCGCCGTCGTCGGGTGGACGGTGCTGTTCGCACTGCTCGGTCTCGTTCGACGCGCCAGGCACCCGGCCGAGGGCCGCTACGGCGTGCGGTCGGGCGTCCACCTCGGCGCCGTCGCCGGGCTCTTCACCGTCCAGCGGCGACGCCCGGGCGAGACGCGCGGGCCGTTCGAACCGGAGAACGAACGGCAGCTCCTGTTGAACGTCTTTCTGGTCTTCAGCCTCCTCGCGCTGCTGGCCGGCGGCGTCTACATGGGGGTCGCCGCCCCGTCGCTACCGAACGAGCAGCCCCACACCGAGTTCTACCTGCTCTCGGAGAACGACGAGGGCGAGTTGACCTCGACCGACCTGCCGACGGACCTCTCGGCGGGCGAGACCGCCCCAATCACCATCGCCATCGAGAACCACGAGGGCGAGACCCAGACGTACACCACCGTGGTCTACCAGCAGGAGGTGACGCTGAGCGACGACGGCCGGACCGTCGAGAGCGTCGACGGCGCGGAGGAACTCGACCGGTTCGAGACGACCGTCGAGGACGGCGGGACCGAACAGGTCTCGTACGACGCCGGCCCGACGGCCGACGGCGACGTCTACGTCTGGTTCCTCCTCTATCACGGCGACGTGCCGGACGACCCGTCGCCGGAGAACGCCGACGAGACCACCCGCCTCGCGTTCACCGGCTAAGCACGGGCTCCGTCGCGTCGACGGCGTTCGCCCGCCGGATCGGGGCTCGGTGACGGTTCACCACAGTTTTTCCGTACTGCTCACGGCGCGCGGAGTCGATATAGGAGTCCGCCGGGAAGAAGTCGTTCTATCGGATGGTGTGCGTCGTCGCGACGTCGGCGTAGAGCGAGCCGAGCGACTCGATCACCGTCCCGGGCGCGAAGCGTTCGAGCTGGTGGGGGATCGCCCCCCGGTGGTCGGCGTACGAGTCACAGAGCGTCCCGAAGGCGTCCGCGAGCGAGTCCGGATCGCCGGGCTCGAAGAGCGTCCCGGCGGGGCCGACGATGTAGTCCATGCTCCCGACGTCGGCGCTCACGATCGGCGTGTGGGTCGCGAGCGCCTCGAGCATGACCCGGCCGAACGGCTCGTCGATGATCCCCGGATAGACGAACACGTCCGAGGACCGGTAGAGCTCGGGCAGTTCGCCGTGATCGACGTAGCCGAGCCACGTGATCGCTCCGCTCACGCCGAGGTCGGCCGCGAGTTCGCGGAGCGTCCCCTCGAGCGGGCCGCGGCCGGCGACCTGCAACTCGACCTCGCGCCCGGCCCGCCGGAGCAGGGCGAGCGCCCGAATCAGGGTCTCGACGCCCTTGATGTCCTGGAGCGCGCCGACGTAGAGCGCGGTGATCGGTTCGGTCAGGTCGGCGGGCCCATCGCGCGGCCGGTAGAACTCCTCGTCGTAGAAGTGGGGAACGACGGTCGTCGCCTCGGCGGGGAATCCCAGATCGGCGTAGTCCTCCTTTAGGTGCGGCGAGAGCGCGTGGTAGGCCGTGATCTCGTCGGCGTGGGCCATCGAGGAGCGGACGAACGGGATCTGGCCCATCGAGACGTAGCCCTGTCGGAGCTCGGCCTCGAGTCCCTGTCGGCGTTTCATCGCCGTCGCGGGCACGCAGGTCGCACACTTCAGCCGGCCGGGCCCCGAGCACTTGCGTTCGCCGTGGTACATCATGTCGGCTTTCGGGCAGATGGGTAGATAGGAGTTGAGCGTGAGGAGCGTCGGCACGTCGAGGTCGGCGAGCACGGGGATGAACGCCGAGGAGTAGGAGTGGACCAGATCGTGGCTCTCGAGGGCGGCGCTCTCATCGCGAAGGGCGTCCATCTTCGTGTAGATCGGGTGTGGGAGCTTCGGGAGGCGGTCGTGGAGCACGTACTCGACGCGGTCCTGCGCGGGAAGCGTCGCCTCCGCGGCGTCCATCTGCGTCGAGACGTACACCGTCAGGTCGTGGTGATGGGAGAGCCGTTCGATGTAGATCGTCGAACTGTGGGTCGCGCCGGTGCCGTCGCTGCCCGGACACTCCGCGGGGACGAACGCGACGTCGAGGCGGTCAGACATGGGTACTGGAATCGGTTCCGTCGATCATTCTCGTACTCGTTCTCGGAGGGCGAACCTTATTATCGGTGTCGTATGCTACTCGGTTCGGCGGAGTTCGACACAGAACACCGACCCCTCGGGCTCGTTATCCTCGACCCAGATCTCGCCGTCGTACTGAGTGACAAGGCGGTCGACTAGCGAGAGGCCGATCCCCATTCCCGAACTCGTCTCGCCCCGTTCCCCCTCGGCGAAGATCCGTTCCTTGCGCCGGTCGGGGATGCCGGGGCCGTTGTCCGCGACACGAATCACGACCGTTTCATCCATCCGTTCGGCCGAGAGCCGGACGACAGGGACGTCCTTGTCGTTGTAGAAGATGGCGTTGCTGATGAGGTTGCCGACGACCGACGAGAGGAGGTCGTTCGCGCGCACCCGGAGCCCCGCCACCTCGCCCTCGATCGAGAGTTCGACGCCGCGATACAGCCCCTGGGCCTTCTCGACCTCGGTCGCGAGCACCTGCGAGAGGACGACCGGGTGGAGGTCGACCTCCTCGTCGTCGGTGACGGTCTCGACGATGTCGCCGACGGTGCGGGTCAGCTGGAGGATGTGGTTGCTCGACTGGATGATCTCGTCGATTGCGTCCTGTCCGCGCGGTTCGACGTGTTCTGCGACCTCGCGGGCGCGGCCGACGACGAGGCTGATGTCGTTTCTGATGTCGTGACGGGTGAGCTGGTTGAGGATGGCGAGTTCGCGCGTGCGCGTCCTGAGTTCGCGTTCGGTCTTCTTCCGTTCGATCGCGTAACGAATCGCGCGCGCGAGGACCTCGGGCGTGACGTCGTCCTTCACGAGGTAGTCCTGTGCGCCGTGCGAGACCGCCTCCATCCCGAGGCTCGCCTCGGGCATCCCGGTCAGGACGATCACCGGGACCGTCTCCGTCTTCCCGAGGACGCGTTCGAGGGTGTCGAGACCGGTGCTATCGGGCAGTTGCAGGTCGAGCAAGAGCACGTCGGGGTCGCTCCCCACGAGCGATTCGAGTCCCGCGCCGAGCGATGACTCGTGGATCAACTCGATCGGCGGATCCGTCCGGTGTTCGCGCAGCATCTCTTCGATGAGTCGGGCGTCGCCGGGGTTGTCCTCGATCAGCAGGACCGCCCCGAACGCGGGATTAGTGTTCATGGCGGCGTACCGGCGGGAGCGTCACCGTCGACAGCCAGAACGATTCGAGGTGGTCGATGATCGAGACGAACTGGTCGACCGTCTCGGGCTTCGTGACGTAGGCGTTCGCGTGGAGGTCGTACATCCGAACGACGTCATCTTTCGAGTCAGAGGTAGTAAAAATAGTGATTGGTACCCTACGCAAAATATCGTCCGACTTCACGGCGGCGAGCACCTCCGCGCCGTTGCGCTTCGGGAGGTTGTAATCGAGGAGGACGAACGCCGGGGTCGTGGCGTCGGCGTACTCGCCCCGGGAGAAGAGGTAGTCGATCGCGGCGATCCCGTCGGTGACGACGTCGAGTTCGATCGAGCTGTCGGCCTCCGCGATGGCCTCACGAGCGAGGCGAACGTCGTGTGGGTTGTCCTCGACGAGCAGGACTCGCTCCGTGTCGGTTCGCTCAGGCGTCATTGACCAACGCCCGGAGTTGGGGGTCGTCGGCGGCGTCGACGGGATCGTCCAGTTCCGATTCGAGCGCCTCGATGCGGCGTCGAAGCCGGTCGTACTCGTCGCTGGCGTCGAGTTCGGCCGCCGACTTCTCTGCGCGCAACAGCGACTCCTTCGCGGACAGCGCGAGGTACTCCCGGAGGGGTTCGTCGTGTACCTCGCGTGCGAGCACGTCGGTGACCGTCTCGCGGACCTCCTCCCTGAACCCGGGTTTGACGATGTAGGCGTCGAAGCCCATGTCGACGATGTCGAAGTCCGGCTCGACGGCCGAGAGCATCACCACCCCGCAGTCGAGGTTCCACTCGCGGATCCGCGCGAGGACGTCCTCGCCGGAGATCCCGGGCATCCGCCGATCGAGCAGAACGACGTCGACCGACTCGTCGAGTTTCCTGAAGGCGTCCTCGCCGTCGTACGCCCGTTCGACGGTGTGGTCGGTCTCGAGCCAACCGGCGTGCATCTTCACGAGTCGGGGGTCGTCGTCGACGATCAACACCACGGGATCCGGATCGGGGTCGAGGTGCTGGTCGCCCCACGCGGCGAGCGCCTCGAGCGCCTCCTGCAGTTCGCGTCCCGTGTCCGTGAGCGCGTACTCGACGCGAAGCGGCGACTCGCTCACCACCGTCCTCCGTAGGAGCCCGTTCTCCGTCAGGTCCTCCAGACCGTCGGTGAGGACCTTCGCCGAGATCCCCTCGATCCGCTCTTTGAGTTCGTTGAACCGCAACGGCCCCTCGTCGAGGAGCCGATGGATGATCACCGGATGCCACTTCTTCGATATGAGGTCGACGGTGTCGACGACCTGCTGTGCCCGATCTGTGTTGCTGGTCACCGTCTATCGCCTACTCCCCGTACGGGCTCCTCCGTAATTTATTATACGTTATCTAGATTAAATAAAGTTAGAAATATAACACTAAAAATAAGAATGGTCGCTAGCTGAACAGCGATCTGAAGAAGGCGATGATCCGATCGAGAAGCCCCATCGAGCCCTCCTCGCCGGGTTCCCTGCCGGGAGCCTCCTCCTCTCCCGACTCGTTGGCGCTCACCCTGGGTTCGGGTGCGTCGGTGACGCCGAAGACGTCGAGCGCCTCCTGGACGGTGACGACCTCGATGTTCCGCTGGCGGGCCTGGTCGAGGACGAAATCGACTCGTTCGGGCGGGAGGGTGTCGTACTGGCTGTGGCCGGCGAGGATGCCGTAGTCGGGCTCCTCGGCGACGTTATCGAGGAAGGTCTCGATCTCGGCCTCGTCCATTCGATCGGTCTCCATGTACCGGCGCCCGAGGCCGTAGGGTTCGGGCTGGTACTCGGGGTTGAGACCGACGCCGTCCCGTTGGGGCGTCGCGGCGTAGTACTCGGGGACGAGTTCGCTCACGAGGCCGTCGTCGCGCTCGTACGGGTAGATGAAGTTCGTGACCTGCCCCTCGCCGACGTACCCCTCGAGTCGGGACTGCGAGTCCGCGAGGATCTCGCGGAGGAACTCCTCGGTGTACCGAACGCGCGTGGTGGAGGCGGCCGAAAAGCCCTCGGCGATCCCCTCCTCGAGTTCGATGTAGGAGCCGGTCCCGTCCTCGCCATTCCCGGCGACGGTCGCCTCGGCCTCGGTGCCGGTCTCGTCGAAGACGACGATCGGATCGCCCTCGAACCGACCGTGGACGGCCACCTCGGGGTAGATTCGGGTGTCTCCGGCCTCGATGTCCCGGGCGATCGGCACCTCGCCGAGCGCCCGGTGGTCGACGGTGTGGGACATGACCTCCCAGCCGGCGTCCGACATCTCCAGTAGTCGGCCGCTGCTGAGCCACTCGCTCGAGGAGTTTATCAGGCCGGGACAGGCCGCGATGCAACCCGGCGCGTCGTAGCGCCGGTGGACCTGGTACATCTCGTAGTCCTCCGCCGGGCCGTCGTCGTAGATTAGCGAGAGGTAGCCCGCCGGTTCGTCGCCCTCGTCTTGGGCGCCGGCGGTGGCCGACAGGCCCGAAACGCCGATCGTGGCCGCCCCGGCACCGATCGCCCGCATGAACGACCGGCGACCCGAGCGAAATCCAGTGGTGTTCGTCATCGTCCATAGTATCCGAGCCCCGACCTTTATTTATACATCGGATAAATTCCGCTAGCCAGTCCCTTCCACGACGACCGATCGGGCGTCGGAACCGGCCGGCTGAATCGACCGATATCGACCGTATCGAGTGCTTACTCGGCGGTAACCGCCTCCGATTACCTTCATATAAGCTTATATTAATATGTTATCTGGTATTTTTTGAATTCGTGAGTAAGCGTGACTGAATATCCACACACCACGAACGAATCGTCGTCGGGGCTCTCCCGACGGACCTTCATGAAGGCGGCCGGTGCGGCGGGCGCCGTCGCGGCCGTCGGCACGACGCAGGCCGCGGCGGACGAGGGAACCGACGAGGGAATCGTCGTTCCCCAACTCGAGAACGCCCCCGCGGAGCTCGCCATCGGCTCGGTCATCCCGCACCGGCGCGTGGGACCGGACGTCGACGGCGGCTACCACACCGCGAGCCGGTGGGGGATCCACTTCGAGACCAGCCGACCGATCCACATCGAGGGCGCGACGATCGACGCCCAGCGCTCGGGAACGTTCACGGCGGTCCTGGCCCGCTACGACGGCGGAAGCCGGTTCGAGCCGATCGCGGAGCGCGAGATCGACGCCACGGGCGGGAGACAGCAGATCACCCTCGACATGTACGTCCCCGAGGGCGGCGAGTACCTCCTCACCCGCGAGGGGAGCTTCCCGCTCCGGCGCGTCGCGTGGGACGACTGGTTCCGCGAGACGTCGAGCCCGCTCAACGTGATCGGCGGCTCGAAGCCCGGCGACTACGACAAACCGAACGAGTATTGGTACTACTTCTTCAACCTGGAGGTGGCGACGGCCGACCTCACCATGTCGGCGGCACAGGTCGAAGGAGCCGATCGAAAGGTGTTCGACATGCGAACCCTCGCGGAGAACGTCGGCCTCGACGAGTCCGACCGCTGTGACGACCTCCTTCGCGAGGTCGTCGCGTGTGCCGAGACGGGCGACAAGATCAAGTTCCGCGACGGAACCTTCCGCCTCGACGACCTGCACGTCGTGCGCAAGTCGCTGGTCGTCGAGGGCGAGAACGCCACCCTCGACTTCGGCGACTCGGGCGGGCTTCACTTCCGGGGCAGCCACTACAACGGCGCGACCCCCGAGACGACCACCGTCCCGACGGGGTCGATCCGCAAGGGCGAACGCAGCGTCAACACCGAAGGGACGAGCGGCTTCTCGGACGGGGACTACGTCCTCATCGAGACGGGCTACACGAGCTGGTCCGACCAGCACCCCCTCCGGACGGGGTCGAACTACAAGTGTCAGGTCGCGAGCATCGAGTACACCTCGGGGTCGTGGTTCGTCCTCGACCAGGCCACCCAGACGTACTTCGACATGGGCTTCGACGGCGGGGAACACGAGATCGAGATCCACCGGCTCGAACCCCTCGAGAACCCCGTCTTCCGCAACCTGAAGACGGTCGGCGGGGAGATCCCCCTGCGCATGGAGTGCTGTGTCAACGGCCGCTTCGAGAACTGTGAGGTCCGCGACTACGAGAACTACGCCCACCGCGTCGACTACTGCCTCGGCACGGTCTACGACAACCCCGTCGCGACGAACCCCAAGGGCCGAAAGAGCGCCCAGGGCGAGGCCCTCCAGGTGGCCCACTCGACGGACACGACCATCAACAACCCCCGCGTGCACAAGTGTCGCCGCGGGATCGACTTCGCGAACGGCGTCTTCGAGGTCGAGATCAACAATCCCTACATCACGGGTGCCTCGATGCACGCCATCTCGACCCACGGCGGGTCGGCGACCGCGGGCAACATCTACGTCGACGGCGGCGTCCTCGAGGCGGATTCGCGCGACGGTGACTCGGGCGAGTACTACTGGGGCAACGGCATCTCACTCTCGCGCGCCTGCGAGTCGGCGAAGATCAACGGCACGACGATCCGCGCGACCCGTTCGGCGATCAGCGCCAACGCCCACGCGCTGACCGCGACCGGCATCGTCATCGAGTCGGTGCGGAAGTCGGTCGGCAGCGCCAACGAGACGCTCTCGGACGACCCGATCGCCGTCCGCTTCGGCGGCGGGAAGGCGTACGTCTCGGGCGTCCTCAACGACGAACACGGCCAGTTCCGACAGATCAGCGACACCCGCGGTGCGGACAGCGCGAAGATCGACCTCGTCTGAACCCGCTGACGCAGGCCCTCCCATCAACCGGTTCGAGCAGTCGGCTGTTCTGTCAAATTTCCTGTATTGTATTGAGACGCTCCGGGTTTCGAAAGGACTACGAATAGCAGTTGCTGTCGTGGGAACGAAATGCGAGACCACGACCACGAAGAGCGCAGTTCCGTTAGCAGACGCGGCTATCTCGGTGCCGTCGGCGGACTCGCGGCGACACCCCTTCTCGGATCACTCGCGAGCGCGGACGACTCCGACGATTCGACCGGCAGTCGCTCGGCCGACACCTCCGACTACTCGAGGGTAGTGAACGTCGTCGAGGCCGGCGCCGACAACGACGGCGACAGCTCGATCACCTCCACGCTCCGCCAGGTCGCCGAAGA